>MGRY01000147.1:9009-15235 GCA_001799045.1 Deltaproteobacteria bacterium RIFCSPLOWO2_02_56_12
CCCTCTTGGCCCGCAAGGAAAAAAATCTATCTCTCCATCTTTCTTAGGAGGGATGGTCCCCCATGCCGGCTATATCTATTCCGGTCCCTGCGCCGCCCACTTTTATTCAGGGCTCCAAAGGGAGATCGGCTCGGTTATTCTTTTAGGGGTCGATCATCGAGGAATGGGCGCGAAGGCCGCGCTGAGTCCGGCAGACTGCTGGGAAACTCCCCTGGGGAGGGTCCAGGTAGATCGAGAGCTGGCGGGATTGCTGGAGAGTGAAGTCGGCTTTCTTAAAAGGGATGAGCGGCCTCACCGCCACGAACACAGCATCGAAGTCCAGCTTCCGTTTTTGCAAACCGTTCTGGGAGATTTCACCTTCTTGCCTATCTCCCTCTCTCACCTCTCCGAGGAAGAGTGTAGAGAACTCGGCCAAGCGATAGCGCGTCTCTACGAAACGGAAAATGGCTCGGGTGGAAAGAGGGTCTTGATCGCCAGCAGCGACCTGAGCCACTATCTCTCGCCCAAAGAGACCGAGAGGCTCGACCGCATGGCCCTAGAGGCTGTCCTCGCTCTCGACCCGCCAGGGCTCCTGAGGATAGTCGAGGAGGAGGATATCAGCATGTGCGGGGTTATTCCGACGGCAGTTTTTTTGTTTGCTGCTAAGGAATTAGGTGCGAGACAGGCGCGCCTGCTCAAACACTGCCATTCCGGCGACGTGGTTCCGATGCGGGAAGTTGTAGGCTATGCCAGCGTGGCGGTGGAACTTTAGGAAGAAGGGGATGCCATGAAGGGTTTCTTGTCTAGCTCTCTCGTCATACTATTTTTTCTCACCTTCTATTCCGTCGGAGAGCCTGCCCAGCGCCAACGGCCAGGGGCCGACACAAAAGCCTCTGCTAAAGAGGCGATCGGGAAAGGTGATGCAAGGGGCGCCCTCGGCGCGGCGGAATCCAGGGCGACAGAGGCGGAAAAAAACGGCGCCTGGCAACAGGCAGCCCAGTCCTACGTTCAGGCGTCCATTGCGGCCAGAATCAGCGGCCAGGTCCAGAAGGCTGTCACCTACGGCAACAAGGCCTTCGAGATGGGGGAAAAGGGTAAGCTTCCGGCCATTCAGGTCCAGGCCGTCTTGCAGCTCTTCGTTGCCCTGCGGAACGTCGGACAGCACGCCAAGGCCAGGGAATGGCTCTACAAGGGTTTTGAGATCACCAAACAGATCGATGCTCCTCCGGCCAGGCAAAACCTGGAGGCCAACCTGTATAGAGAGCTGGGAATGGATTTCTTACGCAGCGGGGAGATTCAAAAGGCGATTGAGAATGTGTCGTATTCCCTCCAGGTCCGGGAGTCCCAACTGTCTTTTCTCAAAAAGCGGCCGGGGAGGAACCCGGTCATTCAGCAGAGAATTCAGAGGTTAACGAACGTGACAGTTGTAACTCTGAATACCCTCGGCAATGTCTACCAGCGTGCGGGGAATACTACAGAAGCGATTAAGGTTTACGAACGGGCTCTCGGCATCATCAAAGAATTCGGTCTAAAGACTCCCGTTGAGAGTACTCTCTATCACGGGCTGGGCCGCCTTTATCTTGAGCAAAAAGAGTTTCCCCACGCTCTGGAGAATCTCCAGAAGGCTCTCGAAATAGCCGAGCGCCTCCAGCATGCGTCTGTTATCCAGCAAGCCAGCAGCCAGATAGCGAATCTTTTTCTTCAGACCAAGAAACCTTCCGAGGCCATCGCTTACTACCGAAAAGCGATCGACAGCATCGAGTCGACCCGCTCGCTTCTCGAATCTGAGGAGTTCCGCAGCTCTTTTTTTGAAGACAAGAGACAGATCTACGCCGGCATAATCCTGGCGCATCTGCAAACGAGAAATCCGGCGGAGGCCTTCAACTACAACGAGCGCGCCCGCTCGCGCGCCTTTCTGGACATCCTGGGAAGCAAGGTCCAGCTGGCAAAGGGAAACTTGTTGGAGGAAGAGAGGGCACTGCAGGCAAGAATCAGCACCTTACAGGCAAGGATAGGGGCACAAAAGGAGGAGGATGAGGGAGAGGAAGAGGAAGAAAATGTTTCTAGAAGACCCGTGCTGCGCCAGGAGCTGGAGGAGGCGCAGAAGGCCTACGGTGAGTTTCTGGCCAAGGTGAGAAAAGAGAACAAAGAACAGGCGTCCTTGATGAGCGTGGAGCCGCTCACTTTAAAGGAGCTGCAGGAGCTGCTCGACCCGGGCGTAAGCGTGCTCGAGTACTTTGTGGTGCGCCAGGCGGTGCTTCTCTGGGTAGTGGAGAAAGAGAGACTGCGTTTTGTCAGGATTCCCATAGAGAGGACAGAGCTGGTCAAGAAAGTATCCGCCCTTCGAGACGCCATCTATCAGGTCGGAGAGAAGGAAAAATTCCAGAGCCACGCCCAGGAGCTCTACAAGCTACTCATAGAGCCGGCGCTGGCCGACATACGGGGCAAAGAGCTTCTGATCATCCCTCACGATGTGCTGCACTATCTGCCGTACCAGGCACTGGTTTCGGATAAGGGGAGGTACTTGATCCAGGACTATCCGATTTACTATCTATCGAGCGCCAGCCTGATGCAGTTTACCAGGGAGAAGAGGAGGGCAAGTAAGGGTCAGGAGGAGAGGGCGTTGGTGATGGGCAACCCGAGCCTAGGGGATCAAGCCTTCAATCTCCGCTTTGCCGAGCGGGAGGCCAAGGAGATAGCGCGGGTGTATCCCAAGAGCGCGGTCTATCTTAAGACCGAGGCAACCAAGCCCAAGGCGGTCTCGTTAAGTCCGGACTATGACATTTTGCATTTTGCCGTTCATGGGGAGTTCGATCAGGACGATCCGTTGAGTTCAGGGCTTTTGCTGGCGGCAGGGGGCAAGGGGGAAGGCAAGCTTAAGGCGAGCGAGATCTTTTCTTTAAACCTTAAGGCGGACATGGTGGTTTTGTCGGCCTGTGAGACTGGGTTGGGGAAGATCACCAATGGGGATGAGATCATCGGGTTAACAAGGGCCTTTATCTATGCCGGGGCGCCTTCTGTGGTGACCACGTTGTGGAAGGTCAATGACCGGGCCAGTTATGAGTTAGTGCAGGAGTTTTACACTAACTTAAAGACGAAGAAGAAGTCGGAGGCCTTGAGGCAGGCGCAGCTCAAGATCATGAAAGAGTTCCCCCATCCCTTTTTCTGGGCCGCCTATGAGCTGAACGGAGAAAGATAGGCCGCTCCTCGGGGGGAGAGTCTTCCGAGCGCAGCCGATAGGCCAGTACCTTGAGTCAACCTTCCTACTCCTACGTCTACGCTCTTCAGCCTCGCCCCCTCGTCGCCTTGTAGTGAATTGAAAATCTGAGATTTGAGATCTGCGATTTGAGATTCCGCGCAGAGCGCGGATGCCGATTTGACTTGCCTCCGTCCATCTGTTAGGGATTGCTTAATGCTAGGGGTGTCCGCCATTGACGGACTGAGAGCCCGACATGGAAACTGCCGGGTAACCCTCCGAACCTGATCCGGATAGTGCCGGCGTAGGGAAGCGTGAGAGTCACTGTCCCCTCTCTTCTTTTCTTCAGCGGCGGGGCGAACTTGAGACCGTATTCCCTGACCATTTTATGTGGTCAAGCCGGATACGGTTTTTTAATTAGGTGATAGTCTTTATCAACGGAGAAAAGAGAGAAATAGCTGCGGAGCTCAACGTGGCGCAACTGCTTCAAGAGCTAGGGATTCGTCCGGGCAGGGTGGTCGTAGAGCTCAACCGCGATGTTGTCTCCCGCGAGTCTCACGATACGACCTTCTTAAAGGAAGGGGATAGCATCGAAATCGTCCACTTTGTCGGTGGAGGCTAAGAGGTGAAAAATGGAAAATCTGCTTAAGCTGGCTGATAAGAGCTACAGGTCGCGTCTCATTGTGGGGACCGGAAAATACAAAGACTTTCGCGAAACCCAGAGGGCCATAGAGATCTCTGGTGCGGAAATTGTTACCGTAGCGGTGCGCCGGGTCAACATCACAGATCCCAATAAGGAAAATCTGCTCGAGTACCTGGACCCTAAGAAATATACTATTCTACCGAACACCGCCGGTTGCTACACGGCTGACGATGCCGTCCGCACCTGCCGCCTGGCCCGTGAGGCCGGGGTGGGCAATATGGTCAAGCTGGAGGTCATAGGCGACGAGAAGACCCTCTTCCCCGACATCCCGGCCACCCTTGAGGCGGCGCGGCTCCTGATCAAGGAGGGATTTGTAGTCCTCCCCTATGTCACCGATGATCCCGTAACGGCGAAAAAACTACAGGAAATGGGATGCGCCGCCGTCATGCCGTTGGCGGCGCCGATCGGTTCCGGTCTTGGTATTCGCAATCCCTATAACCTTCGGATCATTCTGGAGCAGGCAACGGTTCCTGTGATTGTCGACGCCGGAGTGGGAACGGCGTCCGATGCCGCGATAGCTATGGAGATGGGCTGTGACGGTGTCCTGATGAACACGGCGATTGCCGGCGCCAGGGATCCCATCCTGATGGCGGAAGCGATGAAGCTCGCCGTTGAAGCGGGAAGAAAGGCTTTCCTGGCCGGGCGCGTGCCGAAGAAACTTTACGCCACCGCCTCTAGCCCGCTGGATGGCATCTTAGGTTAGAAACCCGGTTGTGCCATTGCGATCTCCCAACTTCGATCTTTACCTTGTTACCGACCGCAGCCAGACCGGGGGAAGGGATCTACTCTGGGTTCTTGAGCGGGCGTTGGAAGGAGGGGTGAGGGCGGTCCAGCTCAGAGAAAAGGACCTTGGAGGCCGGGAACTCTTTGTTCTGGCGGAAAAGACCAAAAGGCTTTGTGAGCGCTATCAAGCGAATCTCTTTGTCAATGACCGCGTCGACGTCGCGCTTGGCGTCGATGCTGATGGGGTTCATCTGGGAGGCGATTCCATGCCTGTCCGCGCTGCCAGGGAATTGCTTGGAGCGGAAAAACTGATCGGGGTCTCGACTCATTCCATCAATGAGGCAAGCGAGGCGGAGCGGGAAAAGGCCGACTTTATTCTTTTCGGGCCGGTCTATTTCACTGCTTCAAAAGCTGCTTACGGAGAGCCTCAGGGCCTGGGGCGGTTAAAAAAAGTAGTGGAAAAAATTTCCCTTCCCGTTTATGCTATTGGGGGTGTCAAGGCCGGAAACATAGCCGAAGTTAAGGAGACCGGCGTCCGCGGGATTGCGCTGATCTCGGCGGTGTTGAGCGCTTCAGACCCCAGGGCAGCTACTCGGAGAATTCTTGAAACGTTAGCGAGGTAATCGCATGAAAGAAATCGCCCAGGCGGCTTTACAGTACATTCAAGAGAATCTTCTGGTCAGTCTGGTTTTTGCCGTGATTGCCGGTTTTGCCGGGATGAAAACGGTCTCCCTTGCGAAAAAGACCAACCCTGCCCTCTTTTTCATTGTCGGGGCGTTGGGGGTCTTCCTGGGCCAGTTTGCCATTCTTTACCTTGGTATTAAGGGGATTATTGACCAGGTATCTGAGTTCCGCTTGTTTTTCGATTTGCTCGCTGCCTACATCGGCTCTTTCATTGTAGCTTCGCTCGTCAATTTCTTTAGTCCCCATTGAGCCACCCTAGCTCAGTTGGTAGAGCAACTGATTCGTAATCAGTAGGTCGCCGGTTCGACTCCGGCGGGTGGCTCCAAAATTTACCCGTGTCGGTCTTTTCCGAACACCTCAGGACCGTCTATGAGTATCGCTCGGGTTTGACGCTTGAGGAGCGCCGGCCGGTGTATATTCCGCCATGAAGAAGCTGAGAGAGAGGCCGATCAGCATGACAAAAAATCCGGCAAGAAAGGCGTGCCCGATGGAGCTGCCCAAAATATCAACCAGGGAGGTCAAAAGGGAGTCCGGAATCAAGCCGCGGGTGGATGGGTCCAAAAGGTTTTGCGGATTGGCCAACCTTTGAATCAAGCTGTCTGAGATATTGATGCCCGAAGCCGTGGAAAGGGTCACAAGCCGACGCTGCATCTGACTGATGAGAACGCTTCCCATCAGGGATATGCCGAACGCGCCGCCGAACATACGGCAAAGCATGACCGTGGAAGTGGCGACCCCGAGCTGGTTTAACGGCACACCGTTCTGCGCCGCTACCATGGAAGTTACATTGACAATCCCCATGCCAAGGCCGATCACGGAGCCGACCACCAGGACCGCGACAAGCCCGAGGTGATCTCTGGTGCCGAGGAATAAACCGTAACCGACTGTCATGAGCAGCATCCCGGCGACAGATGCGGCCCGGTATCCGAAGCGATTCATGC
>MGRY01000148.1:0-1039 GCA_001799045.1 Deltaproteobacteria bacterium RIFCSPLOWO2_02_56_12
CGGATGCTGTTATGTATTGCTATCGAGCAACGGTACGCGGGGCATGCCACACAGGTCGGGCATGTGGCTTCCCAGTGCCATATCGGCGCTTATGCCGGCAAATATGTGGTGGTCGTCGATGATGATATCGATGTTTCCAACTTAGAAGAGGTCATCTGGGCAATGATCACCCGCTCGGATCCGGCCACCTCCATTGATATTATCCGTAACGCTTGGTCAACGCCCTTAGATCCCCGGATACCGCCGGAGGACAGGCTCAAGGGACAATTGACCAATTCAAGGGCTATTATCGACGCCACGCGGCCGTACGCCTGGCGAGACAAGTTTCCGCTGGTCAATACGCCGAGCCCCGAGTATGCCCGTAAAGCCCGTGAAAAGTTTTCCTATCTGCTGGAGGGTTAGAAGGGGATTCGGCGCCAGAGTTGTTGGTCTAAAAGTTCGAGTCTATGGTGCCGGAGGGGGGAATCGAACCCCCACAGGGTTACCCCTACTGGATTTTGAGTCCAGCGCGTCTACCAGTTCCACCACTCCGGCGCAGCAACCTGGAGAGAGGATTCTAGAGCTCCTCCTGAATTAATAACTTAGCCGCTTTCCCTCTTTTCGGCAAGGAGAGGGTGAGTCTCCCGCAAGGCCCTCATCACCTTTTCCGGCGTAATAGGCAGCTCTTTTATCCTCACCCCCACGGCATTATAGATGGCATTGGCTATGGCCGGTTCCGTTCCTGTCACAGCGCCCTCACTAAAACCCTTGGCGCCGAAAGGGCCATCTTTATGGGGCGCAGACTCGACAAAAATCGATTTCATATTCTCATTAAAGGGCATCTGGGCTGCCAAAGGCGCTCGATAATCCGTAAAGTTAGGGTTCAGCACCCGCCCCTTTTCCATCAAAGTTACCTCATAGAGGGCACTGCCGATTCCCATCGCCATGCCACCCTCCAACTGCTGCTCACAGGTCTTGGGGTTTATCGCCTTTCCCAGGTCAACCGTGCCACAACAACGAAGAACTTTAACCTCCCCTGTTTCTATGTTGACCGCCACCT
>MGRY01000148.1:1048-7955 GCA_001799045.1 Deltaproteobacteria bacterium RIFCSPLOWO2_02_56_12
CCTCAACGGCCTTGGCAACGTAGGTGTAGAAAGCCATGAACCGTTTTCCCTGTTTTGCCAGCTCAGGGTCAAGCTGACCTGTCTTTGGATCATCGGGAATGCTCTCCGCCCTATAGGTGGCCTTCCCTATAATCTCCATAATCTCCTCGCCTTCACCGGCTCCGCCAGCCGGGATTTGGCGCGGTCTGTCCTGATAAGAAGAGAATAAATCCTTCACCCTGATTTTTCTTTCCGGATGGCTCCTGACATAAACTTCCATATTGCCGGTATCCAGTAGTTCGGGGGGGGCTTCCAGGTTCCATGCCGCTCTTTGAAAAATTTGCCTTTTTGCATCATCACAGGCCCGCCGCACAGCATTACCCAGATTATAAGTCGTCCGGCTCGAAGTTGAGCCGCCGCCAAAAAAGGGCGTGGTGGCCGTGTCTGAAAATACGACATCCACACAGTCTGTGGATATCCCGAACTCCTCTGCCGCCATCTGGGCGATCACTGTGTTAACGCCCTGACCTACTGCGTCAGCGCCATGATAGACGATGATTCTTTCATTCTCGGTAACCCGGATTCTTGCCCCGCAATAGGCGGCGCGGGCCGTGCTGTATTTGTTTCCCAGTGCCAATCCTTTTCCCTTTCTCCACGGTCCCTCTGAGGCGCCCTGCTCATTCAGCTTTATTGCTGCACAGACCCTGTCGAGGCACTCGGCCGCGCCGATACTGTGGGTGATCTCACCATTCAACATCGGCTCGCCTTCCCTGAGCAGGTTCTTCCGCCTCAGTTCTACGGGGTCGATGCCCAGCTTTTCCGCGGCAATTTCCATATTCGATTCTATCGCAAAAGCGACTTCGTTCACGCCATAGCCGCGCATGCCGCGCCTTTTCGGCGTATTGGTATAAACAGCGTAGCCGTCCCATTTGAGATGCGGTATCCGGTACATGCAAATTGTCGCGGAACTGCAATTCTGGGTTATCCCGGGCGATGCCTCTGCATAGGCGCCGCCATCCACAAGTACTTCCATCCTTCTGGCCACAAGGGTTCCATCCTTCTTAAATCCGTCTTTGACAGTAAGAACCATCCCTTCTCGCGGTCCGCCCAGCACAAATACCTCTTCCCTGGTCATCACCCACTTGACCGGGCGCCCGGTCTTAAGGGCCAACAGGGTGGGGATAAACTCGTAGGTGCCATTCTTGCCGCCAAAAGAGCCGCCCACATATTGCTGCCTTACCCTGACCCGATAGGGCTCTATCCCAAAGGCCGCAGCAATGTCCTCTTTCACGCGGCTCAGCCCCTGTTTCCCCGTAAATACGGTCACACTGCCGTCAGGCTCGGGACAAACAACCGCCGCATGGGGCTCAAGGGCGCAATGCTGAATCGATGGCGCGACAAACCTGTTCTCCACAATCAGGTCGGATTCTTTAAATCCCTTATCCACATCGCCTTTATAAACCTTGATGTGCGTGAACACATTCGGCCTTTCAGGGGAAAGTCTATCGGGATGCAACGTTACTCTATAGTTGGAAAAATCCGGGTGAATGATCACCGGCGGATTTGTCCCGGCCGCCTCTTCCGCATCAAATATGGCAGGCAGCTCCTTATACTCCACCTTGATCAGCTCCAATGCTTCCTCCGCCCCCTCAACCGTTGTTGCGGCGACCGCCGCCACCGGCTCCCCCACGTGGCGAACCACGTCTCTTGCCAGTATCGGCATATCCTTAATCCCCCCGGTCCCCGTCAACTTTTTCGGCGCATCCTTTTCGGTCACTACACAACGAACACCCGATACCTTTTCTGCCGCCGAAGTATCAACGCTGAGAATTTTGGCATGGGGGTGGGGGCTCCCCAACACCTTGGCATGAAGCATGCCGGGCAGCTTTATATCGGCGCAGTATTCTTCCTTGCCCAGGACCTTCGTTCTGGCGTCAAGCCTGACAACACTTTTTCCAACTACTGAGAGTTCCGACATCTTTAAACTCCTCTTGGATATTTTTTAATGTCTCTTCTGGGGATGGTGGAAACCCCTCGCTTTCAGGCGAAGCACAGTTGTCATTCTGAGGCGAAGCCGAAGAATCTCAATGGACTAATCGAGACCCTTCGCTCTGCTCAGGGTGACTCACTCAGCATGTGGTTTTAAGGGCAAGGTGAACGTCCCGCCCACATGCATGGAACCTCCCGGCTTGGAGCTGGGAGTGAGTCAGTTTCCCTTTTTCTCGGCCGAAGACAAAATCGCCTCGACGATTTTCGTATACCCGGTGCAGCGGCATAGATTACCGCTCAATCCTGCCCGGACCTCTTCCTCGGTTGGATTGGGGTTTTCACCGAGCATGGCCTTGGCAGTCATGATCATCCCGGGGGTACAGTAACCGCATTGAACCGCAAAGTGCTCGATAAAGGCCTCCTGCAGAGGATGTAACGCTCCGTTTTCTCCCTCAAGGCCCTCGATAGTCATGATATCCTTGCCCCTTGCCTTCATGGCAAGATAGATACAACTCATCACCGCCTTGCCGTCGATGAGGACCGTGCACGCACCACAATGACCGCCCTCACAGCCTTGCTTGGTTCCAATAAAGTCGAGTTCCTCTCGTAGAACATAGGATAAAGTCCACCAGGGCTCCGCATATAACTCTTCGTCGATGCCATTAACCCTCAATTTTATGAGCTGTTTCATTTCTCACCCCGTTGGATAATGTGCGTTGTTTCGTTGACCGCCTCCTCTTTAGGGATCACCCCCCTTATGGCCCATCTGGTAAAGACCTTTACCATCTCCTTTCTGTAATCAGCCGAACCCCTCACGTCCGTTATGGGCCGTGATTCATCCGCTGCTGCCTGGGCCGCTTTTTCGATCAGGGCATCATCAATCTCTTTTCCTTCAAGCGCCTCTTCGGCGTTTCTCGCCCTCATGGGGGTTGGGGCGACTGCCCCGAGGACGATCCTGACATTCCGGCAGCATCCACCATTCGAGGTAGCGATGACCGCGACCCCGACAATGGCGAGATCAGCGGCCCCTCTAATCGAGTGCTTTAAATAAACGCCTCTGGTATGGGGCGGCATGGAGGGCGCCTGGATCTCTACCACCATCTCCCCCCTTTGGAGGGCGGTTTGGCCCGGGCCGGTAAAAAAGTTTTCCAGGGCGACAGCCCTTTCTCCGGCAGGGCCGACGATCTTCAGCCTGGCCCCCAGAGCTATAAGAGATGGGGCTGTGTCGGCAGCGGGCGAAGCATGGCAGAGATTGCCACCAATGGTCCCCACATTCCGGATCGCCATAGACCCTAATTGTGCGGCTGCCTGGCAGATGACAGGATGACGCTCTTTGACTTGAGCCGACATTTCAAGGGTCCTGATGGTCGTCAGCGCCCCAATGGATAAAGCCCCCTTGTCGTCATACTTCACGTAGTCAAGTCCGGGTACATGCCCGATATCAACGACATATTCCGGCTTTATCATCTTGGTCCGGATCAGATTCATGAGATCCGTCCCGCCGGCGATGACTTTGGCCTTGCCGTCATATTTTGACAGTAATGATATCGCCTCTTTAATCGTGGGCGGTGCTAAATAGTCGAATCGCATCCTTCTTTTCCTTAATCTAAAATAGAATTTCCCAGCATTCCGCCAGCGAGCTGACTCCAGTGAGCTCCGGGCTTTTAATGTGGCTTAACTGGCGGCTGTTGCTTAGAGGGAGGATGCAGCGCCGGAAGCCGAGCTTTCCCGCTTCCTTCACTCGCGCTTCGGCCTGAGCAATACCGCGGATCTCTCCTGCCAGGCCAACCTCGCCGAAGAAGACGGTTTGAGGATCGAGCGCCTTTTCCTCGTGGCTGGAGGCGACGGTGGCGATGATGCCGAGATCGACCGCCGGCTCGTCCACATGAACCCCGCCGGCCACATTGACGAAGATATCCTGATTGAAGAGTTTCACTCCCATTTTTTTCTCCAGCACGGCTACCAGCAGCGCCACGCGGTTGTGATCCACTCCGATGGTGGTGCGGCGCGGCACGGCCAGAAAACTCGGGCTTACCAATGCCTGAAGCTCCACTAGAATGGGTCGAGTACCCTCCATACTGCAGACCACCGCGGATCCTGGAGCCTTCAGAGGTCTCTCGGAGAGAAAAAGCTCCGAGGGATTGTTCACCTCCCGCAGGCCTGCCTCTTTCATCTCAAAGACACCGATCTCGTTGGTCGCGCCAAAACGGTTCTTTACCGCTCTGAGAATGCGGAAGTTGTGACCCCTCTCTCCTTCAAAGTAGAGCACCGTGTCTACCATGTGCTCCAGGGTTCTGGGGCCGGCGAGCGATCCGTCCTTGGTAACATGGCCGATCAGGAAGGTGCTGAGGCCGCTTTTTTTCGCCAGGATGATGATCGCGCCGGAACTCTCTCGTACCTGACTGATGCTTCCGGGGGCCGAGGGAAGGGTGGAGGTGAAGATAGTTTGGACCGAGTCGATGACCAGGACCGATGGCTTAGTCCTCTTGATCTGATCGATGATTCTTTCCAGGGATGTTTCGCTGAGGATGAGCAGAGTAGGAGGGGCAACGCCCAGTCTTTCCGCGCGGAGCTTGATCTGTCTCGGCGACTCCTCGCCGGAGATATAGAGGCAGGTAAGCCCTTTTTGGCTCAGGGCGGCAAAGGCCTGAAGGAGAAGGGTCGATTTCCCTATCCCGGGATCGCCGCCGATCAAAGTGACCGAACCGGGGACCAGCCCCCCGCCCAGGACCCGGTCGAACTCGCCGATGCCGGAGAGGAGCCTCCCCTCTTCTGCCGTTGAGATCTCGCTAATGGACGCGGGCTCTTCCTTCGTTCCCAAAGTGAGCTCACCGCGTGGGTGCGCAGCGCGCTCGAACCTCTCTTCCACCAGGCTGTTCCATTGATTGCAGTCGGGACATTTTCCCAGCCACTTCGGCGACTGATAGCCGCAATTCTGACAGGCGTAGATGATCTTGGCTTTAGCCATGGAAAGTGCCATCCCTTATATCAGGAAAAGGTCAAAAAGGGCAAAAATGTGGTCTGGTTGATAAGGGCTTATCGTTGTAATAAGTCAAAGTAAGAGATGCCGATCAATTATATTCAAGAGGAGTTGGAGCGGCTGAAACGGGAGGGGCTCTACCGAAAACTCCGCCGTGTGGAGGGGGAGCAGGGGCCTACTCTCATCCTCGACGGCCGGGAGGTGCTAAATCTTTCTTCCAATAATTACCTCGGCTTAGCCAACCATCCGGCCCTGCGTGAAGCGGCAAAAGAGGCGATGGATCGCTATGGGTGCGGCTCCGGGGCCTCGCGTCTGATTTCAGGCAACATGACGCTCCACTTGGAATTGGAGGAAAAAGTAGCCGCATTAAAGGGAACCGAGGCGGCGTTGGTTTTCAACTCCGGCTATCAGGCCAATATCGGAATCATTTCCCTGCTGGCGGGCGAAGGAGATTTAATCCTGAGCGACGCTCTCAATCATGCCAGCATTATCGACGGCTGCCGCCTGTCACGGGCAAAGATCGCGGTTTATCCGCACTGCGATCTGGAGCAGATCGAAGCCGGGCTGAAAAAAGCCCCGGCAAAAACGCGAAAACTGATCGTTACCGAGACCCTGTTCAGTATGGATGGAGATGAGGCGCCGCTTGTTGAGATCGTGGATCTGGCGGAGCGATACGGCGCGATGGTGATGGTCGACGAGGCCCATGCTACGGGTGTCACCGGTCCGAACGGCGCCGGTGTTGTCGCCAAGTTGGGATTGGTAGATCGCGTCCTGGTTCAGATGGGAACGCTGGGAAAGGCGCTGGGGGCGTTCGGCGCCTATGTGGCGGGCAGCCGAGAGCTGCGCGAGCTGCTTATCAATCGCTGCCGGAGTTTTATTTTCACCACCTCTCTCCCGCCCGCTGTGTTGGCGATGGCCATCGCCGCGATCGATCTTTCGGTCAAGGAGCCGCAGAGACGGCTTGCGCTGTGGCATAACTGCCGCGCTCTAAGAGAGGGACTGAAAAGCTTGGGTTTTTCATTAGGGCAAAGTCAAAGCCAGATCCTGCCGCTCATCATCGGGGATGCTGAAAAATGCATGGATTTTTCGGAGCGATTGCTAGGCAAGGGTGTTTTTGCTCAGGGAATTCGTCCGCCCACGGTTCCTCCGGGCACGTCCCGTTTAAGGATAACAGTTATGGCCACGCACACCCACGAGCATCTTCACCATGCGTTAAAGGCATTTGAAGAAGTGAAAAATGAAAACTGCAAAATGTAAATTGCAAAATTTCGGTTAAACTGAGTAATGCAAGACAAGTCTCTGATATTTTTCCTTTTTCACTTTTCACTTTGCAATTTGCATTGAATTCGTGACCACTATGACCTCGAACTACGAAAAGCTTAAACGGCTGGATCACACTTATGTCTGGCATCCGTTCACCCAGATGCAGGAGTGGATGGGTGAAGAGCCGCTGATCATCGAAAGGGGGGAGGGGCATTACCTGATCGATGTCCAGGGGAAGAGATATCTCGACGGCGTCTCATCGCTTTGGTGCAACGTTCACGGCCACAGAAAAAAAGAGTTGGATGATGCTCTCAAGCAGCAGATCGATAAGATTGCCCACTCGACCTTCTTGGGTCTAAGCCATGTGCCCGGCATCGAGCTTGCCGCAAAGTTGATCGAGATCGCCCCCAAAGGGCTCAAGCGGGTTTTTTATTCCGACAGCGGCGCTACGGCAGTCGAGGTGGCTCTGAAGATCGCTTTGCAATATTGGCAACTTCGGGGAGAGACAAATCGCACGCGCTTTGCTTCACTGGTAGAGGCCTATCACGGGGACACGATAGGCGCTATGAGCGTGGGTTATTCGGAAACTTTCCACCGTTTTCACCGCAGCCTGCTCTTTCCTGTTTTGCGCCTCACCCCGCCGCACGTTTTTCGTTACTTCCGGGGCATGAGCGAATCCGACGCGCTCAAAAGCGC
>MGRY01000149.1:0-2695 GCA_001799045.1 Deltaproteobacteria bacterium RIFCSPLOWO2_02_56_12
TAACATCGAATATACCACATTTACATTTAGAAATAGCTCGAATAATTGGTAGAGTAGCACAACTACCAGGCGTTGATCCATTCCAAGCAGGAATTGATGCAAAAAAGCCAGTTGACGAATATGGAGGCAGACCGGTTTATGGGGATGGCAAAACAGAAATAGTTGCCACAATATTTGAAAAGAGAGGAAAATTAAAATTACAAGAATCATTAGATACTCTTGCTAAAAGAGTAAGAGAAAGTGATTTGGACAATGTAACCCAAGAAGAAATACTCAAAAGGCATAATAACCCAGAAGATTTAAGAGACTATCTTGGAATGCTCGTGCTTACGAAACATCCGGGAAAAGACGGAAAGCCGAGTTATAGATATCTGCCTGGCACTTTGGCGTATGCTTTAATGCTGGAAATCTTTCCGAGAGTTGAAAGTACAAGACAGGGATTTGTGGCAATGCTGCCTTTTATATCTCCTCTTCGTGAAGTAAAAGAACTATATCAAAAAGCAAATCCTGGCGTTCAGCTTTAGTTCCTGGCTTCGCTCCCCACAACCTCGGAGATATTCTTAAATCCGTCCCGTTCCATCAATCTCAGCAGCCCGCGGTTGATCCGCTTCACCGCACACGGGCCTTCGTAGACAAAGCCGGTAAGAATCTGCACCGCCGTGGCGCCTGCCTTGATTTTCTCGTAGGCGTCTTCGGCGGTGAATATCCCGCCCACGCCGATGATCGGCAAGCGACCTCTGGTCGCTTGATAGATGTGCCGGATGAAGGACGTAGCCCTTTCCCTTAGCGGCTTTCCGCTCAGACCGCCAGGTTCATCGATACCGGCGGTCAATTTCTCTCTGAGAAAGGCCGTAGCGTTCGTTGCAATGATGCCGGTTACCTGCCGGGATTCCAGCACATCAATAACCTGATCCAGCTGCGAAATTTCCATATCGGGATCGACCTTCACAAAAATGGGCTTTCTCCCGGATCTCTCCTTTTCCGCCAGCTCCTGGTTCTTCGTTTGGATCGCTGCCAACAAATCCTTGAGCAGGTTCTTTTCCTGGAGATCCCGGAGATTGGGCGTGTTAGGAGAGCTCACGTTGAGCGTGAAAAAATCGCCAAAGGAGTAAAGCCTCTCAAACGTGAAGAGATAATCTGCCGCTGCATCCTCGGTTTTGACGACCTTGCTCCGACCTATGTTGATCCCCAAAGGAATCTTCAGCCGGCCGCCGTTTCCGAGCATCGCGCCCAGATGGGCGCCTATAGCCTCGGCCCCTTCGTTGTTAAAGCCAAGACGATTGATCAGCGCATGATCTTTAGGAAGGCGGATGAGCCGGGGCTTTGGATTGCCGGGCTGGGCAAGCGCCGTCACAGCGCCGATCTCGATGAAGCCAAAACCAAAAGCGGGCCAGATTTTTATCGCTTTGCCGTTTTTATCAAAGCCGCCGGCCAACCCTACAGGATTAGGGAAATGTAACGGCCCGATTCCCACCTGAAGCCGGCTATCAGAAACCGAAAAAAAAGGCTCCAGGATAGGAGCCAGGAAATCGACGCGAGACAGAAACGCCAGAGTCTGCTCATGGGTCTCTTCCGCGTCTTTGAGGAAAAGAAGCGGGCGAAAGCAATATTTATAGATCATTCATCTTGCAGCGCTGAGAATCGTTTATTTGTAAAGCTCCTTTAGAAGGCCGCCCTTCTCCAGGTTGTCCAGAAAGCGAAAATCGATAAACTGCTCGGGTTTGGCATTTTTGGCAGCCGGGTCCGTCTTCGCCAGGTCGTCCAGAGCATTCTGCATCCCCGCCATATTGATGTAAGGCGCCTTTTCCAACACTTTGCCGATATAGAGATCATAGGCCTTCTGGACAAAGAAGGGATCTTCGACCTTGCTGTACCTCGCGATCGTCTTCATCGTCGCCTCCTTGTTCGTCCTGGCCCGGTGCATGCCACGCGCATAAGCCCGCATGAATCTGTCCACTATTCCCGGCCTATTTCGCAGAATCCCGCCCTGGACAATCAAAGAGGGATTGGGAAAGGCCAGGTCCATGTCGGTGATGTTGATGAGCTCTCTGAAGCCGAGCTTATCCACCGCAAACATGGTTGGCGGAGAGACCACGCCGGCCTCTATGGAACCGCCCTGCAGACCGCCCATGATGGCACTGATCGAGCCCATCTGGAGAATGGTAACGTCCTTTTCCGGCTGGAGATTATGCTTCCTGAGGGCATACCTGGCAGAAATGTCCGTACTCGATCCAAAGCGGGTAACCCCAAGCTTTCGCCCTTTGAGACCCTCCACGGTCTTGATCTCAGGCCTGACGTAGATGGAAAAGATCATCTTGTTCACGGTATTGCCGATGATCTTGATGTCGGCCCCTTTCATGGCGGCGGCCATGGCGGAACTGCCGTTAAACGAGCCGACTTCGACCTCGCCGGCAACCGTCACCTGAGCGAGCTGACTGCCGCTGGGAATCAGAATGATCTGATCTTCGAGACCCTCCTGCGCAAACAGTCCGGCGTCGTGAGCGACCCAAATGCCGATGTAGGAGCCGCTGATCGAGCTGTAGCCGATGCGAATCCTCTCAGCGCCCCATGAAAACGGCGCCACTAACAGGACCAAGAGCGCCGTACTTAGAATCAGTCGTTTCATATATCCTCCTACGAGAACGATTATGGCACTCGCCTCTCTCAGTGCAAGGGCGAACATGCCGCGGGAACA
>MGRY01000149.1:2711-18367 GCA_001799045.1 Deltaproteobacteria bacterium RIFCSPLOWO2_02_56_12
CTCTCTCAGTGCAAGGGCGAACATGCCGCGGGAACAACCAGCATATTTTCCTGCTTGAGCATAAACTCTCTGGTCGGGGGCGGCCACCCCTCAACCTTCTTTTGAGCTTCCGCCCGAATGCGCTCCCGCTCGCCTGCATCCTGATAGGCCCACACGTGGATGAACTGGTTCAGCGATCCGATGGCGCTGTACCAGGCGCCGGCCAGCGGCGACAGCTTAACGCGCGCGGGCATCACCTTTCCAAAGCGCTCCAGCACCGTGGGCATTGCGCCCGGCACATAAGTGTAGGTGCGGATTTCGTAGATGTTGCCATATTTTTCTTCTTTTAATGGCGAAGAAAAAGGCGCAGGCTGGAGGATTTTATTTTCCTGTAAAATAATAAACTCGTGGGTGTTGGGCGGCCACTTTCCAGTCTTTCTCGCTGCCTGGCCGATCCGTTCCCGATCCTCAAGACTCTCATAAGGCCAGACGTGAACGACCTGGTTCAGCGTGCCGACTTCCGTATGCCAGATCCCGCCCAGCTTTGAGAACTGAAGCCGCGCCGGCAGCCCCTCGGCAAAGCGCTCCATAAAGGCCGGAACGGTCCCTGGCTTAAGCAGATAGGTGCGCATCTCTATAATCATGGTTTTTTCCCTCCTTTGATCAGACATCTATCCTTTCCCACAAATGCATCAATAATTGCAACAGGTGAAACATTGGGCTATAAGGCCTTAACGAAATCCGAGGTGAATCGTGGAATTTAGGGAACTGGGGAAGACCGGCGTGCAGTTGCCAGAGATCGGACTTGGAACTTGGCAGTACAGCGGCGGTCTAGAGCCGCTTCGAAAGGGCGTGTCTCTCGGCGCGATCTTGATCGATACGGCTGAGATGTACGGCACCGAGGAAATAGTTGGAGAAGCGGTTAAAGGCCAAAGGCAGCGAATGTCATCGCCATCCCAAAATCAAACAGAGTAGAACGAGTAGTCGAAAACTGCCAGGCGTCGGGCTGGAGGCTATCTGCCAAGCAGGTGCAAATCCTGAATCAGGCGTTTCGCTAATTTCACTGTCCCGCCAGCACCCATCGTGCAATCTCGTCATGCCTGGCGAACCAGACGCCGGGGAAACCTTTCATATACCGGAGAATCTCTGCCAGCATCGCGGACATGAGCGGCCGCCCGCCGAAATGGGCATGGACCGTAAGGTTGATCATCCCCTTCGTTTCAGTTCTGTACAGGAAATCAAACGTATCCTTGTAGACCTGGTAGAAGTCCCTCGGACTTCCTCTGAGCACCCGGTTGTCAGTGAAATCGCTGTGCGGAATGGCAACAATGGTTCCCTTCGCGGTCTTTAAGGGATACGGCAGGTCGGTGTCGTTGGTGTCGCCGTGCCACAGGAATCCCTCCTCGACCAAAAATTCCGCCGTATGCTCCGTAGGCGCAGCCACAGGACTAAACCAACCGACCGGTTTAAACCCCACTGCTCTTTCGATGATTTCACGGCATCTCCGGATCACTCCCCGCTCTTCCTCCGGCGTGAGATAGGGAAGGATCAAATCCTGGGTATAGGAATGACCGGCCAATTCGTGTCCCTTTTTATATAGCTCCCGGACCGCTTCGGGATAAAGCTCCACCGATTTTCCGCTGATACAAACGGTAGCCTTGATCTCCATTTCGTCGAGAATTTTCATGAACCTCCATATGCCGGTTTTTCCCCCATACTCGGACCAGGATATCCCCAGGCGATCAACGGTCCCCGGCTTGAGCGCAGTGGTCATGGGTGAGTAAGGCGGCGCCTTACCCTCGGACCAGCTCTCAAACATGACCGTCACAAGAATGGCAATCTTCGCATCATTGGGCCAGTGTCGGCGATCGATGGTCATTTTACTCCTTCCTCTCTGCCCGGAACTAGAGTGAGGGGGGCCTGCCGAGCATCTTTGTCTCAGGGCCTCGCCGTCCCTGGAGCGGCGCTCACCGCCGAAGGCGTCTCTCAAGATCGATGCAATAGCTCCCTCGGGGAACGCGCTCTCGGCTGCGGCCGATGGAGCAGTGCTTTAACCGAACTTTTTCGTCTCTACGTCCGCAGCCTCACTCGCGCTCCCCTCGGTCGCTACGTAAAGTGAGGGGGCCTGGCGAGCGACCCGAAAGCATCGGTCGCGAAGGTTCGGATTAACCACTGCACTATTGCTTTCGGGGAGCGAACCAGGTCCCCGAGCGGTCCCATTGCTTTGGGCGCGTGAAGCAACCTCCCGAGCAACCCTATTGCTTTCGGCGTAAGAGGCAGGTCCCCGAACGAAGATTTCCGCAGGCGAGAAACCGAAAAGTTTATGCACGAAAGCTGTTGCGCCATAGCTCTTCGACTCTACGGAGATCCTCGGGAGAAAGATGGATGTCCGCCCCGGTAGCGTTCTCTTGCATCTGCCGGGCATTCCGCGCGCCCGGTATCGCGACGCTCACAGCGGGATTGCCAAGGCAAAAGGCAATCGCCGCCTGCGCAAGAGACTTCACCGGCCCCCGCACCAGAAAGCGGAGCCGCTCCACTTTCTCAAGCTCCCTGGCGAAGATCTCGCCCGCAAAACTTCGCGCCCGTACATCTTCCCCTTGAAAGCGCTTCTGATCGGCCAGCGTCATCTTCCCGGTGAGCAGTCCCCGGCGCAACGGCACCCGAGTGATCACCCCGACATTCGCCTTTTGCGCCAGCGGGAAAAGCTCCTGAGCCGGCTCTTGCATGAGCATGTTGTATTCGACCTGGATGGTATCGGAATGTCCGCGCTTCACCGCGGCCATGCCTTCCTCCATCTTGTTGATGGAAACACCAAGGTAGCGGATCTTCCCCTCTTTTCTGCGGCGGTCAAGCAGCTCCCATACTTCCCCTCGCTCAATGACCTCAACGTTCGGATTATGCAGCTGGTAGAGATCCACGTAATCGGTCTGGAGACGTTTGAGGCTCTCGTCCATGACTCGAGCGATGGTGGAAACGGAGAAATCCGTTTTCCCTTTATTCGGCCCGACCATAGTGTTGCCGCCCTTGGTGGCGAGGATCACCTTGTCGCGCCGGTCCTTGAGGGCCTTTCCCAGCAGCGTCTCGGAGTAGCCGGCGCCGTAGGCGTCTGAGGTATCGATAAAATTGACCCCCAGGTCGAGGGCGGCATCAATCGCGCTCAGCGATTCGGCGTCGCTCATCGGCCCGAAGTGACCCGCATGCACCATCGTCCCCAGTCCGATGACGCTGACTCGCAAGCCGGTTCTTCCCAGTGTTCGATATTCCATCTCTCCTCCACTCTAAGGACTAATCTCGGTGCGCCTCATCGAAGCGCCAACATAGGACAAAATTGCGTTGGCAAGCAAGATCTAACTCTGATGGCCAGCATCCACTTCGCTCTTGAACTCTGTAGGCACAAATCCAACAGGGCTCGCCTCTCGTGGTGCCAGCAGACGGTGCCAAAGTCGAGTTCCCGCCGCGATCAGTATAATAAACAGGCCGGCGACCGAGAAGGCAACCTTAAACCCTTGGACCTGCGCCAGCCAGCCAACGATCATGGGCGTGATCAGAGGGCATAGAATCCAACCTAGCCCAGTGCTGGCCATCGCCACAGAGCGATCGCCCGCTCTACTGAACTCCGCTGCCTGTACTTGATACAAGAGGTCCATGAGGCCTCCGGCTGCTCCTAGGGCTACGATAACGAAGCCAAGAGACAAAGGCTTCTCTGCCAACCCGGCCGCCACCAGGAAAAGGCCGAGCCCCGCCATTCCCAGAGCATAAATTCCTCTCTGCCGGGAAATCGTGATGAACGAGCCTAACATCAGACCGATCATGAGCGGGCCCAAGGCGCGTAATGAAATGAGTAGTCCGATCCACTGTTCCTGATAATCCAAAAAAGCGAGGTAGACGGGATAGATGGATTGGCTAAGGGCGGAAGGTAAGGCCGCCGCAAAGGAGACGGAGATGGCGAGCCAGATATGCCGGTAGCCGAGAAATCGCCCGATTCCCTGCGTAATCTCCCACAATGCCCGACCGCTCGGCTTGGGTTCGACATGCGGAAAGCCCAGACTCAATACCACGCACAAAATGGCAATAGAGGTCATTACAATAAATGCATTGTGGAAACCCAAGAGCGCTAAAATCACTCCTCCGAGACTCAAGCCGATAAGCCCTCCTCCATGGTTCCAAGCATAGAGCTTGCCCAACTTCTTTCCTAAGTTGGCGCCAGGCAGTTGGCTGCCCAACGACTGAATCGAGGTCCAAAAAGTGCTGCGGGAGCAAAAAGCGAGGGCCTGTGCCAGCAGGAGGTGAAGGTAATGATCCGCCAACAGCAGTACTGCTCCTGACAATGCCATTAGAAGAAAGCATATCTGAAGGACGCGCCGCTCGCCGAAACGGTCTGAGATAGCGCTGCCGCCAAACCGGACTACCAATTCCGCCAAGACCGGCAGGGAGACAAGACTGCTTATTTTGATGATCGAAAAGCCCAAGGATAGAGCGTAGAGAGGAACCAAAACCTGTAACATCCCCATGCAGATATTCCAGAGGGCGCCGCTGCCGTAGAGAGCGACGAGATTGTAGGCTGGGCGACTCATTCGGCGGTGGTTGTGATTCTAGTAACGGAGAGTTTCCTTTGGCGGTCGAAAACGTTAGGAAGCCGCGTGGCTTTCGCTTACCTGCAGCAGGTAGGCCTGAATGAAGCGGTCGATGTCGCCGTCCAGAACCGCATCGGCGTTGCCGACCTCAATGCCGGTCCGGTGGTCCTTTACCATGCGGTAGGGGTGGAGGACGTAGGAACGAATCTGGCTGCCCCAGGCAATCTCCTTCTTGGTCTTATGAAAGGTCTCCATTCTTTCCTTCTGCTTTTCCAGCTCAAACTCGTACAACCGGGAGCGAAGGATCTTCATCGCCATCGCCTTGTTTTTGTGTTGGGAGCGCTCGTTCTGGCAGGCAACCACAATATTCGTGGGCAGATGGGTGATGCGCACGGCAGAGTCGGTCTTGTTGACACTTTGCCCGCCGGCGCCACTGGAGCGGTACGTGTCTATGCGCAGCTCCGCCTCGTCGATCTCTATTTTGATGGTCTCGTCGATTTCCGGATAGACAAAGACCGAGGCGAAGGAGGTATGACGGCGCGAATTGGCATCGTAGGGAGAAATACGCACCAAGCGGTGAATACCGGCCTCGGCCTTGAGATAGCCGTAGGCATAATCGCCTTCTACGGTAAAAGTGACGCTTTTTAACCCCGCCTCGTCGCCGGGCTGGTACTCCAGGATCTCTTTGCGATAGCCCTTGCGGTCGGCCCAGCGAAGGTACATGCGCAGCAACATCTCCGCCCAGTCCTGGGCCTCAGTCCCTCCCGCCCCCGGATGGAGACTGACGATGGCGTTCCGGCGATCGTCCGGCCCACCCAGGGTTTGACTGAGCTCGATCCCGGCCACCCCCTCAGCCACTTCCGCTACTTTCGTCGCCGCCTCGCTCAGGGCCTCATCGCTCTTTTCATCCTTCGCCAGATCGAGAAAGAAACGCGCCTCTTCGAGACCGGCGCGGTACCTTTCCCACGATTCCAGAATATCTTTCAGGCCGGCCTGTTCTTTAAGGATACCTTGCGCCTTCTCGCCGTCGTTCCAGAAATCCGGGCGGGCAGTAACCTGGTTTAGCTCCTCAACCCTTTTCTGCTTCGCATCGAGGTCAAAGACGCCTCCGGAGAAGCTCAAGCCTCTCTTCCAGGTGGGTTAATTGCTCTTTGGTTTCCTCAAACATTCGCTATCCCCTCACAAAAGTCTTGCCGCTCAGCAGCCGGATTAAGCGGTCTGCTGCAGCGGCTATTCAGATTATACCCTTAAGGCCTTTGTCCCACAAAGCGCCCGACGGATTTTTCTTTCCATGCCGCGCATAATTTTGGCATCCCTTTGAGAACGCTCATGGTCGTAGCCCAGGAGGTGGAGGATGCCGTGAATCAGCAGGCTTTCCATTTCCTCCATTAGCGTCTTTCCCCTTTCTCTTGCCTGTTTTTCCGCCCGCTCGACCGAGATGACCACATCCCCGAGGAGCCGCATACCTTCTGGCAGGACCCCCCCCGAGGGAAAAGAGAGGACGTCCGTGGGCTCGTTCTTGTGCCGATACCTGGTATTTAACTGCTGAATCTCCCGGTTTTTAACCAGGGCAATGCTTAACTCAGCTTGATTCTGATTGAGAAGCTCAAGGATTCTCCGCGCCGTCTTCTTCAGTTCGCGGACCGGGAGTTTCCTACCTGCGCTTCTCTTGGCGTTCTCTAGGTATATGACCATCAAACTCTTGCAAATTTCTGGTCCAATCGCAGCAGTTCATCACTCAAGGTTTAGATTGAACGGGTCTTGAAAAAACTCCTGCGCCTAAGATATTATGTTGTCTTTGTCCAAAGGGAGGCAGCAAATTTAAAACCCGCCATGAATGTAAAAACCGCGCGATCAGAGCTAAGGCGAGATACAGAAGTAATTGCATGGGTAGAGGAATTACGCGAAATCGAGAAATGGTTTCGAAGTGAAAGATTCCATCATATCACACGCCTTCATACACCGTATGACGTAGTCACGCTACGCGGAAGGATACAGGAAGATCATACAATTGCCAAGCAATCGGCGACAAAAATGTATGCTTATTTGCAGCGATTGTTCAAAAACAAAAGGCAAGAAATCACTTACGGCCCTTTTTCGTCAACGGGAGCGGCGAGAGCCGTGATGGAAGGAATCAAGATTCTCTATCTGGGCGGCTGGGCGACTTCGGCGAGAGGTTCCGATTCTGAAGATCCCGGCGCCGATTTAGCCAATTATGCCTTGGATCGCGTTCCCAAAGAAGGAGCGTCATGGGTGCGCGCGCTGCTTCACCAGGACGAAGTCCAAAGATCAAATCGGATGAGAATGACTTCAGCGCAAAGGAAAAAGAGCCCGGCCATTGATTTCAGTCCGCCGCTGATCATTCCGGACGGGGATACTGGTCACGGGGGTGAGCACCATATCAGAAACCTTGTGAAAAAGTTCGTTGAAAGCAAAATTGGCGCAGTCCATATAGAGGATCAAAGACCGGGCAGCAAAGTGTGCGGACATCAGGGACAAAAAGTCCTGGTCTCTACCGCGGAAATGATCGCAAGGCTCAATACGGCGAGGCTGCAATTTGACATTATGGGCGTGGAAGGCGTTGTCGTTGCGAGAACCGATGCCAATGACGCGACCGCAATCGATAGCATTGATGACGAGCGGGATCACCGGTTTGTTTATGGGGCGACGAATCGCGATATCGTGTCTATCAAGAATGTCAGCCTGGCGGTGATCAGGAGATTTTACGATCAAGGATTTAAGGAAATTAATGGACATCTGCTGCACAGGATTTCAGAGAAAGCCTATCGGGAAGCCGAGGAATGGCTGAAGCAAGAACATCTTACATCTCGTATTAATGAAGGGATCGAAAAAATTAGCGAGGAGATAGCGTCTTGGGAGAAACTTCGCCAACAAGTACGGCGCAAAGGAAGCGGCCTCAAGGACGCTCGTGAAGAACTTGCCGCGCGCGAGGTATTGACCAAAAAGACCACGGAAGAAACTGTAGACAATATTTTGGCAGGAATCCGTCAGGCATGGGCTGAGAAAGCAGGTCTTAAAACGTACGCCGACGCGGTTGCGGAGGTGATGCAGACACGGGTGCGCAGCGGCGTCAAGTTACCCATGACAATCGATCAGTGGAAAACGTTTGCCAGGAATGTTTCCAACGGCGAAGCTCGTGAGCAAGCGAAGTCCATGGGAATCGACATCTTTTGGAGTTGGGACTTGCCTAGCACGCCGGAAGGTTTTTATCAGATTACAGGGGGCCGCGAAATGGCTGTGGCGAGGGGATTTGCCTTGGCGCCCTTTGCCGATTTGCTTTGGCGGGAGACAGCCAAACCCGATCTTGAAGATGACAGAGCCTGGGCCGATTCCATCCATACGGTTTTTCCCCACATGATGTTGGCTTACAATCTATCGCCCTCTTGGAACTGGGACGCTTGGGGATTTACGGATGAGCAAATCCGTAATTTTGCCGAGGAACTGGGGAAAATGGGGTATGTCTTTAATTTTATTACCTATGCGGGTCATCAAACCGAAGCGTTAATGAACGGTCGCTTGGCACGAGCATTAAACGAGGAAGGCGTGCTTGGGTTTGTCAGACTGATCCAACGGGCGCTTCGACTTGCGAATGACCCGGCGCAGTATCCTCAAACATTTGTCGGGGGGCCCTGGGCGGATCGCTTCCGCCGGGCGGCTCGCGGGGCGTCTCTAACCACCTCGTCCATGGGCGGAAAGTCTACAGAAGCACAGCATAGAAAAGCGATAGAGGTGCCCACGAGCGAGCTTGAAAGGTGGCTCGGGATGTGGGCCCGGCATTGGAGCGACCAGGGTCTATATGATAAGGGACATTTGAGCGTTGAGCTCAAGGAAAGATGGGCCGGGTCAGAGGAGATGATGTTAAATGTTTTTGATGAGGCGAGCGATAAGATCGCTGAAATCACATTTAGGGTCGATAAAGACAGGGAAGGGAGAAAATTCCTCGCCATCAAGGATCAAAATACGGTCAAACGATTCCGCTTTAAGCGCTTGATGACATTGATGCATTTTTTTCTCCTCCATCGTTACAAGACGGATCTGGTGCACTACGTGAATCCGACAAACGACAACCGAATATCGGTTCAGCACATGATGGATTACGGCGTTTTCAGAGAAGCCCGAACGGACGACCCAAACGTCATAGCCATTGAAGTTAACACCTCTCGTGCCCAAAGAATTTTTACCAGCGACCGGTCGCTAAAAAGGTTTATTGCAAGACCGTCTAAATGATAGCAGGAATTTCCTTCCTTCAGCCCCCCTTCGAGAGGCCCAAAGGGCCAGCGGAGGCGCGAACTGACCGGCCATCCTTCGTTTCCGGTCAGAGAACATCCGATAACATGCAATATTATTCCGGCCTCTGACTTTCCAGAGAAGAATCCCGGCAAAAGGAGAAAACCCATGGCAAACAAAGTTGAAGTGGGAGGACTAAAGATCAACGAGACATTGTATCGCCTGGTACAAAACGAGATTGCCCCCGGTACCGGCGTCGAAGCAGACGCATTTTGGGCCTCTCTGGGCAAAATCGTTAAAGATTTGGGCCCCAGGAATAGAAAACTTCTAGAGAAACGGAACTCTTTGCAGAAGCAGATCGACGGATGGTGTCTGGCCAGGAGAGGTCAGCCTATCGATAGGGACGAATACAAGGCATTTCTGACCGAGGTCGGGTATCTCGTCGCCGAAGGTAAAGATTTCCAAGTATCCACAGCCGATGTGGATGATGAGATAGCAAGAATATCCGGACCTCAGCTCGTCGTGCCGCTCGATAACCCGCGCTACGCGCTCAATGCAGCCAACGCGCGATGGGGCAGTCTCTATGACGCGCTCTACGGCACGGACGTTATTCCGGAACAAGATGGAGCGGAGAAGGGAGAGTCTTATAATCCCCGTCGCGGCGCCAAGGTCATCGCCCAGGCGGAGGCATTCTTGGATCAGGTGATCGGGCTCGATCGTGGCAAGTTCTCAGACGTGACACGTTTCTTTCTTAAGGAGAGTCATGGCAAAAGACAACTAGTCGCGACGCTCCGTGACGGCGGCGATGTCGGACTCGCCGACCCGGAAAAATTTGCCGGCTTTAACGCGAAAGGGAGCGAACTGAGCGGCATTTGGCTCAAAAACAACGGCCTGCACATCGAAATCCGAATCGATCGGAGCCACCCCATCGGCAAAGCGCACCCTGCAGGGGTGAAAGACGTCGTGCTGGAAGCCGCAACCACGACTATTCAGGATTGCGAGGACGCTGTGGCCGCCGTCGATGCAGCCGACAAGACCAGAGTCTATACGAGCTGGAACGGCATCATGAAGGGCACGCTGGAAGCGACCTTTGAAAAGAACGGCAAGCCAATGACCCGGAGGCTTAACCCTGACAGAGTCTTTACCTCACCGGATGGCAAGACCGTCACCCTGCCCGGCAGGAGCCTGATGCTCGTCCGGAATGTGGGGATTCACATGTACACCGACGCCGTGACCACAGCCGACGGGCAAGAAATCCCCGAGGGGTTCCTCGATGCCATGGTCACGGCCCTGGCCGCCCTGCACGATCTGAAAAAGACCGGCCAATATACCAACAGTCGAACGGGCAGCATTTACATCGTTAAACCCAAATTGCACGGGCCTGAGGAGGTGGCGGCGACAGTCGAACTGTTTTCAAAGATCGAGGACGCGCTCAGTCTTAAGCGCAACACCCTGAAGATCGGCATTATGGACGAGGAGCGTCGCACCACGGTTAATCTGAAGGAGGCGATACGAGCAGCACGGGAGAGGGTCGTCTTTATCAACACGGGGTTCTTGGATCGGACTGGCGATGAAATCCACACAAGCATGGAACTCGGACCAATGCTGCCCAAGATGGAAATCAAAAACCAACCGTGGATGAGCGCCTATGAAGACTGGAACGTGGACATCGGCATTGAAACAGGGCTTATCGGAAAGGCCCAGATCGGCAAAGGGATGTGGACGATGCCTGACGAAATGCGGAAGATGGTAGAAACAAAGATAGCGCATCCTGAAGCCGGTGCGAATACGGCCTGGGTGCCATCTCCAACGGCCGCCACCCTCCACGCCCTGCATTACCATAAGGTGAATGTAGCTAGAAGGCAGGCGGAACTTGCCGGCAGAGGCCGCGCCAGCCTGGACGATATCCTTGGGCCGCCGTTACTCAATAGGAAATTGACAGCGGAGGAGATCCAACGGGAGCTCGATAACAATGCCCAAGGGATACTCGGCTACGTTGTGCGCTGGGTCAACCAGGGAATCGGCTGCTCAAAGGTCCCGGACATCAATGATATCGGGTTGATGGAAGATCGGGCTACCCTGCGCATATCCAGTCAACACATCGCCAACTGGCTCCATCACGGGATTGTGGGCGAGCATCAGGTCAGAGAAACATTCAAAAGAATGGCTGAAGTTGTTGACCGGCAAAATAGGCCGGATCCAAACTATCGGAACATGGCGCCCCAATTTGATTCGAGCCTCGCTTTTCAGGCGGCGCTGGATCTGGTCTTTAAGGGAAGAGAGGCAGAAAACGGCTATACTGAGCCTGTGCTTCACGCTCGCCGGAGACAGGTAAAAGGGGCACAATAACCGGTGCATCAGAAGTCAGTGCAGTTCTGAGCCGGCTCAACTTATGGTTTTTCAGGCTGGTTTCTGTTTCCCGTCTCGGCTTGTTGTTCGTGCCGTTCGTAGGCAGTGATGATGTCCTGAACCAGGCGATGGCGCGCCACGTCTCTTTCCGTAAAGGTGATAAATCGGATCCCCTCGACATCCTTCAAAATACGCCACGCCTCTTTTAACCCGGAGGGTTTCCCCGCCGGCAGATCGATCTGGGTCACATCGCCGGTGATGACCGCTTTCGAGCCATAACCCAGACGGGTGAGAAACATCTTCATCTGTTCCGGGGTGGTATTTTGCGCCTCGTCCAGGATAACAAAGGAGTCGTTC
This sequence comes from Deltaproteobacteria bacterium RIFCSPLOWO2_02_56_12, assembly GCA_001799045.1. GTDB lineage: Bacteria > Desulfobacterota > Binatia > UBA9968 > UBA9968 > UBA9968. Next base: position 14,219 of record MGRY01000149.1, read on the forward strand.
AGTGTCCGGCCGCGCATGAAGGCCAGGGGCGCCACCTCGATGGTACCGCGCTCGACCATCTTATGCGCCCTGTCAAAGTCAACCATATCATGGAGCGCATCATAGAGCGGTCTCAGGTAAGGGTTGACCTTCTCGGCCAGATCGCCGGGCAAGAAGCCCAGCTTTTCCCCCGCCTCTACTGCAGGCCGGGTCAGGATGATGCGCACGTAGTTGTTCTTCATGAGTTCTGCCACGGCCATCGCCATGGCAAGATAAGTCTTTCCAGTGCCGGCAGGGCCGATGCCGAAAACGATGTCGTAGCGCCGGATCGCGTCGATGTAGGCTTTTTGCGCGACGCTTTTCGGCGTGATAACGCGCTTGTGGGATGAGATGTAGATCGTGTCGAGGAAAATATCCTGCAGGTTAGCCCTGCCATCCCCGCTCAGGATGCGAATGGCGTAATCGAGATCGCTGCCATAAACCGGATAGCCCTTTTCCAAGAGTCCGTAGAGCTGCCGGATGACCTTGGTCGAGAGCTCGACCTCCACCGGGTCCCCCTCGATCTCCATTGCCGAGCCGCGAATATGAATCCTTACCCCAAGACTGCGCTGGATCATCTTTAGGTGCTCATCGTGCTGTCCCAGCAAATCCCGAAACAGGCGCGGATCACCGAACTCCAGGCGCGTCACTATCGCCCCCTCCCCGATATTCATTTTTTCGCCCTTTTGCTCCTTCAATCGATTTCTCCCATGATCTGGACCATCACCTCGCGCGTGCGCGGGCGATTATCGAAATCTACCAGGATGATCTGCTGCCAGGTGCCGAGAAGCAGCCGGCCGCTATCGATGGGGACTTGCAGCGAGGGACCGAAGAGCGAGGCGCGCAGATGGGAAAACCCATTGTCGTCGCCCCAGCGGTCGTCGTGATGGTATTTTTTATTCGACGGGATGAGCTTTTCTAAAAGCTCTTTAAGGTCCTGGACCAAACCTGGCTCGACCTCGATCGTGGTGAGGGCCGCCGTGGAGCCCGACACAAAGAGCGTGGCCAGCCCCCGCTTAATTTTTTCCTTTTGGACCTGCTCTTGAACCTTGGCCGTGATGTCAATGATGTCGCAGCGCCCCTGCGTTTTCTCGGTCAGCCTTTTGGTATGAACCTTCATCATGGGATGGTCGGTTTCTTGATAATGTCCCAAACTCTTTTTAGGACCTCGTCTGTCTTGGAGGGGTCTTTGCCTCCTGCCTGAGCGAAGTCGGGACGCCCGCCGCCGCCACCACCCACAATCGGTGCAACTTCTTTTACAATATTGCCTGCGTGGTAGCGTTTGGTTAGATCGGGACTTACGCTGGAAACCAAGGTAACGTTGTCCTCCCTCGGGCCGGCGAGAAAAATAAATCCCGACCCCATTTTCTCCTTGAGCTGGTCCGCGATTTCCCTGAGTTGCTTGGCATCGACACCGTCCACCTGCGTGATGAGGACATCGGCGCCGTCAATATTTTGCCTCTTCGCCAGCAGATCGGGAATCCGATTCTTGCCCATCTGACCGCGCAGCCGCTCGATCTCTCGCTCGAACTCTTTCTGCTGCTGCAAGAGTTTCTTAACTTTCTCGACAGTCTCGTCCCCGCTCGCGCGTACCAATGCGCCGATCTCTCCGAGCTTCTGTTCATACTTGCGGACCAAATCGAGAGCCCCCTCGCCGGTCACCGCCTCAATCCGCCTTACTCCCGCAGCCACTCCCCCTTCGGTCTGGAGCTTAAAGATCCCGATCTCTCCAGAGCGATGAACATGCGTGCCGCCGCAGAGCTCCGTCGAGAAATCTCCGATCTTGACGACACGCACATGGTCCCCGTACTTGTCACCGAAAAAGGCGAGGGCGCCTTTGCGGATCGCCTCGTCAAAACTGGACTCTTCAATCTTCACCTCGGCGTCCAGCCGGACTCTCTCGTTAACCTTTTCCTCAATCTCCGCCAGCTTATCCCCGGCGATGGCCCCCGTGTGATTGAAGTCGAACCGCAACCTGTCTGGGGCCACGAGGGACCCCGCCTGGCGCACATGGCTGCCCAACTCCTCGCGGAGGACCGAATGGAGAATATGTGTGGCAGAATGGTTGAGCCTGGTCCTTTGACGAAACTTGGGATCGACCCTGAGATACACTTTGTCGCCGACCTGAATGCGTCCCCTCTTGATTCGCCCCCTATGAACAGTGATCTGTGACGTTGGATGCTGCGTATCGACCACCTCCATTCGATCGCCACGCGTCGTTTCTATGGTGCCCCGATCGCCCACTTGCCCGCCGGACTCCCCGTAAAAAGGGGTTGCTTCGGTGATAAGATCGACTTCGGCTCCTTCGACGGCCTCGGACTTTCCCTCACCCTGCCCGTAAATTGCGAGCACTCCAGATTCCGCCTCTAGTCTGTCGTAACCGACGAATTGGATTTCCTGCGACGGCACGAGCGTTGCCCCGAACTTTATGTAGACCTCGGATTCCCTTGCCTCCCGGCCACGGCTCCTCTGCTCCTCCATCAATTTTTCAAAGCCTGCCTGGTCGATTCCCACGCCTTCTGTCCGGAGAATATCCTCGGTGAGATCGAGAGGAAAACCGAAGGTGTCGTAGAGCCGGAAAGCGACTTCTCCGGAAAGGATCTTTTTCTTTTGGCGCTTGAGCTTACCTACTGCCTCTTCCAAAAGTACCAGCCCCTTTTCCAGGGTTTCGCCGAAGCGCTCCTCCTCACCGCGAATAATCTTACCGATGCGCTCCTTGTCGCCACGGAGTTCCGGATAGGCCCCGCCCATAATCTCACTTACAGTGGCCGCCACCTGGTGGAGAAAAGGCTCTTTCAAGTCGATCATGCGCCCGTGTCTGGCCGCACGCCTGAGCAATCTTCTGAGCACATAGCCGCGCCCCTCATTGCTCGGCGCCACTCCATCGGCGATCAAAAAGCTAACCGCCCGCGCATGGTCGGCGATGACGCGAAAGGAGATATCGGCGACGGGATCGGCGCCATATTTTTTTCCCGCAAGCTTTTCCGTAGCGGCTATCAGGTCGCGCATGAAATCGATATCGTAGTTGGAGAGCACCCCTTGAAGGGACGCCGAGATCCGCTCCAGCCCCATCCCCGTGTCCACGTGTTTAGCCGGCAGTTCTTCCAACTCTCTGTCCGCACCGCGGTTGTACTGGATAAAAACCAGGTTCCACAGCTCGATGAATCGGGCGCAATCGCCGTTTACCCGGCAATGATGTCCCTTTTCCTTTTTCCGGTCGCAGGCTTCGCTGCCGCGGTCGATGTGGATTTCACTGCAGGGACCGCAGGGTCCGACCTCTCCCATCTCCCAGAAATTCTCCTCCTCGCCGAACCTCAGGACTCGCTCGGCAGGCAGGCCGCTCACCTTATGCCAGAGTTTTTCCGCATCGCCGTCTGTTTGGAATACGGTAGCCCAGAGCCGCTCTTTGGGAAGGCCCCACTCCCGGGTGAGAAGATCCCAGGCCCAGGTGATCGCCTCCTCTTTATAGTAATCGCCGAAAGACCAGTTGCCGAGCATCTCGAAGAAGGTATGGTGGTAAGTGTCCCGACCGACGGCTTCCAGGTCATTGTGCTTGCCGCTGATGCGGAGGCACTTCTGCGAGCTGGCCGCGCGCGCGTAGGGGAGTCGCTCCACGCCGAGAAAGACATTCTTGAACTGGACCATCCCCGCATTGGTGAAGAGCAGCGTCGGATCTTTTTCCGGCACCAGCGAAGAGCTTCGCACCACGGTATGGCCCTGCTTGACAAAATAGTCCAGGAAAGATTTACGAATTTCGTTTCCGGTTAACATTGAACTATCAATAACTTACCAAATCTCATTCCCAACCATCGGGCCTGTATCCACCTCTCCATGACGGTTCTCTTTGGTGATCCCCATCAGGAGTTGGTCTAGGACCACCACCTTGTCAGATACCGGAGGCACTATAGGCTTCTGATCTTCCATTTTCATTTCCTAATGTATTTCACGGGTTTAAGGCTGACGTCAACCCCGTGTAAATACCTGGTCCAGAACCAGGAGCGAGTTGAAGTGGCAACCTTGAGGGCACCGCGTTTGTAGGCAATGCGATCTATCTTATGCGACAGAACTGCAGGCAAAGGGCGGAGGGAATATTAGAGCCCCTGCAGCAGAGAATCGACTCTCGACACGGGG
>MGRY01000150.1 GCA_001799045.1 Deltaproteobacteria bacterium RIFCSPLOWO2_02_56_12
AGGACCCTATAGGGATGAAGGGGGCGCGCATTACTTCGCATATCTCGCTCCCGGGCCGTGACCTGGTCTTCATGCCTACCAGCACCCACGTCGGCATCTCGCGCCGCATCGATGACGACAAGGAGAGAAAGCGTTTGAAGGAGATTGCCCTCTCTTGTTTAACCAAGGAGGGGGGGTTTATCCTGCGCACGGCCTGTGAGGGGAGAAGCAAAAGGGAAATTCAGAGAGATCTCGCATTCCTTACCAAACTGTGGCGCGGGATTCAGAAAAAGGGCGAGGGCGCACCCGCTCCCTCTCTCATTCACCAGGATCTCGATCTCATCGCCCGGACCATCCGGGACTTTTTCTCTACAGACACGCACCTGGTTATTATGGATCACGTCAAGGAATACCGGCGCATTCTGGACTTTGTCGGTAACTTTATGCCGCGCTTCAAGCCGAAGATAACGCTGTATACCCAGACGGAGCCCATCATGGACCACTACGGGGTCGAGGAAAAAATCACCAAGGCCCTGGAGCGCAAAGTCTGGCTTCACTCCGGCGGTTATATCACCATAGAACGAACCGAGGCGCTGACCGCCATCGATGTGAATACGGGTCGTTTTGTGGGGAAAAGGAGCCAGGAAGAAACGATTTTCAAGACCAACCAGGAGGCGACGCAGGAGATAGTGCATCAACTGCGTTTGAGAAATATCGGCGGCATCATCATTATCGACTTCATCGATATGGAGAAGGAGGCCAACCGCAAAAAGGTTTACGAGGCCCTAAGAGAGGCGATCAAGCGAGACAAGGCTCGGACCAACATCCTGAAGATTTCCGAGCTGGGTTTGGTGGAGATGACGCGCCAGCGCACGCGGGAAAGTTTGGAAAATATGCTTTTGGGCCCGTGTCCTTACTGTGAAGGTCGGGGTCGGATCAAATCCCACGTGACGGTTGCCTACGAGATCCTGAGGGCCATTAAAAAAGAGAAGACCCACCTGGAGGATGGTAAGAGGATCGTGGTACGGCTCCATCCGGAGATCGCCAACTTTCTCTATGACGAAGAGAACCATAGTCTGGATTACCTGGAACGTGAGATCAACCACAAGATCATCATTAAGGCGAGCGAGAACCTGCACCATGACAAGTACGAGATCTCGACGATCTGATCTGCCCACCGCCTTCGCATAAGGCCGCGATCTCAGGCGGGCGTGGCCCGACGCATGCCGCGCCGTTCTAAAAAAATAGCAATGGGCGAAACTGAGAAAATATTTCGGCAATTGCTCTCCGAACGGATCCTTGTGCTCGACGGGGCTATGGGGACTATGATCCAGGCCCTCAAATGCGACGAGAAGGATTTCCGCGGAGAGCGGTTTGCCAATCACGGCAGGCCGCTCAAGGGATGTAACGATCTGCTCTCGATGACGCAGCCCGACGCCGTCGAGAAGATCCACCGGGATTACCTGGAAGCGGGCGTGGACATCATCGAGACCAATACTTTCAATGCCAACGCCGTTTCACTCTCCGACTACGGGCTCGAAGCCGAAGCCTACGCATTGAATGTCGCTGCGGCCCGAGTCGCGCGCCAGGCCGTCGACCGGGTGGCTCGGAGGACGCCTGACAAGCCTCGCTTCGTCGCCGGCTCCATTGGCCCTACCAACCGGACCGCCTCCCTCTCGCCCGACGTCAACGACCCGGCCTTTCGGGCCGTGACCTTCGACCAGTTGGTTCAGGCTTACTACGATCAGATCCGCGGCCTGGTGGATGGGGGAGTGGATTTTCTCTTGCCTGAGACCACTTTTGATACGCTGAATCTGAAAGCCTGCCTCTTTGCCATCGCCAAGCTCTTCGAGGAGCGCCGAATTCGCCTGCCGGTCCTGGCCTCCGTGACGATTACGGACCGGAGCGGGCGCACGCTTTCCGGCCAGACCCTTGAGGCTTTTCTTACCTCGATCTCCCACGCCGACCTTATCGCGGTAGGTATCAACTGTGCCTTTGGGCCGCAGCAGATGAGTCCTTTTGTTGAAGAACTGGCGCGCCTTTCGCCGCTCCCCACTTTTGCCTACCCCAATGCTGGTTTGCCCAATGAATTTGGCGGCTACGACATGGGTCCCGAAGATCTCGGCAGGGCCCTGGGGAACTGGGCCAAAGAAGGATGGCTCAATCTGGTGGGCGGCTGTTGCGGCACGACTCCGGAGCACATTGCGGCCATTGCCGAGGCAGTGCGGGACGCGCGCCCCCGCACCCCGCCTGAGCCGGAGCTGTTAACTCATCTGAGCGGCCTGGAGCGGCTTACGATCCGTCCCGAGTCCAATTTCATTATGATCGGCGAGCGCGCCAATGTGGCCGGCTCGCGCAGATTCGCGCGGCTCATCCGGGAGGAAAAATATGAAGAGGCGCTCGCCATCGCCCGGGAGCAGATCGATGGTGGCGCCAATCTCATCGATGTAAACATGGATGAGGCGATGTTGGATTCGGTGCAGGCCATGACGACGTTTTTGAATTATATCGCCGCCGAGCCGGAGATTGCCCGCGTTCCCGTCATGATCGACAGCTCTAATTTCGACGTTATCGAGGCGGGGCTCAAATGCGTCCAGGGGAAGGCCGTGGTCAACTCGATCTCTCTCAAAGAGGGCGAAGAGGAATTCAAGCGCCGCGCGCGGCTGATTAAACGCCTCGGGGCGGCTGTCGTCGTCATGGCCTTTGACGAGGAGGGACAAGCCGCAACCATCGAGCACCGGGTGAGGATCTGCCAGAGGGCGCATAGGATCCTGACGGAGGAAATCGGCTTTGATGAGGGCGATATTATCTTCGACACCAACGTTCTCATCGTGGCCACCGGCATCGAAGAGCACAACGATTACGCCGTCAACTTCATCGAGGCGGCAAAACAGATTAAGGCGCTCTTCCCGCGTGGCCATATCTCCGGCGGGGTGAGCAACGTCTCGTTTTCTTTTCGCGGCAACGACGCGGTCCGTGAAGCCATGCACGCTGCTTTTCTCTACCACGCGATTCAGGCCGGCATGGACATGGGCATCGTGAACGCCGGTCAGCTCGCCGTCTATGAGGAGATCCCGAAAGATCTGTTGGAGCGGGTCGAAGATGTCCTCTTCAACCGACGACCCGCCGCTACCGAGCGGCTGCTCGAGATCGCCGAACAGGTGAGGGGAACCGGCAAGGCGGCTGAGCAAGAGGCGGCCTGGCGCGAGGAGAGCGTCGAACATCGGCTTTCTCATGCCATCGTCAAGGGGGTGGTTGACTACATCGAACGGGACCTGGGTGAGGCGCTGCAAAAATATCCTCGTCCTCTCGAGATCATCGAAGGCCCCCTCATGGACGGAATCAATGTGGTCGGGGATCTGTTCGGCGAAGGCAAGATGTTTCTCCCCCAGGTGGTCAAAAGCGCCCGCGTGATGAAAAGGGCGGTGGCGTACCTGACCCCGCTGATGGAGGAGGAGAAAAAGGCTGCCTTAAAGAACGCGCAGCGCGCCAAGGTGATCCTGGCTACCGTCAAGGGTGACGTGCACGATATCGGCAAGAACATCGTGGGCGTGGTGCTCGGTTGCAACAATTACGAGGTGATAGACCTGGGCGTTATGGTCGCGGCTGACAGAATCATCGAAACCGCGATCAAGGAGCAGGCGGACATTGTCGGCCTGAGCGGGCTGATCACTCCTTCGCTGGACGAGATGGTTCATGTGGCCAAGGAGATGGAGCGGCGTGGTCTCAAGGTGCCGCTTCTCATCGGCGGCGCCACCACGAGTAAAAGGCATACGGCGGTGAAGATTGCGCCGGTCTACCGCCACGAGACCGTCCACGTCATCGACGCCTCGCGCGCCGTTCCCGTAGTAGGGGGCCTGTGCAGTCCTGACTCTCGCAAGGCGCTGGATAAGAAGAACCGCGCTGAGCAGGAGGAGATGCGGCGGCAGTACGAAAGTAGGGCGGTGGCGGAGCTGCTCACCTACGAAGAAGCCGTGCGGAGGAAGATGCACATCGAGTGGGATGACTCCCATATCTCGATCCCGGAATTTATCGGCCGTAAGGTCCTCGCGGATTATCCTCTGTCGGAGTTGGTTCCCTACATCGACTGGTCTCCTTTCTTCCACACCTGGGAGATGAGGGGCCGCTACCCGGATCTCCTGAGCGACCCGGTCAGGGGTCCAGCCGCCAGGGAGTTGTTCGCAAATGGTCAGGAGCTTCTGCGGGAGATCGTTGCAAAAAGGCCGTTAGTGGCCCGAGCGGTTTATGGCTTTTACCCCGCTAACAGCGAAGGCGACGACATTATTCTCTACACCGACGCGGCGCGCACGAGAGAGCTCACCCGTTTTCATACGCTGCGCCAACAGAAAGAGAGCCAGCGCGCCAAACCCCAGTTTGCTCTGGCAGATTTCATCGCCCCGCGCGAATCGGGCATTGTGGACTACATCGGCGCTTTTGCCGTGACCGCAGGTCATGGGACAGAGGAGCTGGCCCGGCGCTTCGAGGAGACACACGACCAGTACAATGCTATCATGGCCAAAGCCTTGGCGGACCGGTTGGCCGAGGCCTTTGCTGAATGGCTCCACAAGCGCGTGCGGGCGGAATGGGGATACGGAAAAGACGAAAACCTGGGCAGCAAGGAGTTAATTGGTGAGTCCTACCGGGGTATCCGACCGGCGCCCGGCTATCCTGCGTGTCCCGATCACACCGAGAAACGGATTCTTTTTGACCTGCTCGAGGTAGAAGATGCGACGGGCATCACTTTAACGGAAAACTTTGCCATGCTCCCGGCCGCCTCGATATGCGGGCTTTACTTCGCCCATAAAGAGTCGCGCTATTTTGCCGTGAGCGCCATCGGCCGAGATCAGGTCGAAGCCTACGCGGCCCGGAAGGGCATGTTGGTTCCTGAAATCGAGCGTTGGCTCTCGCCGGTCCTGGGATACGACCCCAGCCGCTTCTCAAAAGCGGCATCCCCCGA
>MGRY01000151.1 GCA_001799045.1 Deltaproteobacteria bacterium RIFCSPLOWO2_02_56_12
AACCGGTTTTTTCTTTACCGCTGCGCGCCGCGCCGTTGGGGTTTTCCTTGGGACCCTTTTTTTAACCTGAGTGGTCTTTTTGCGGGTTGCCGGTTTTTTTGCCGGCGTCTTCTTCCGCTTTACTTTAGTTTTCGTCTTCTTTCTGGTAGCCATGGGTACCCTCCTGTGTAAAGGGTTAGGTTGCCTAGGCGAACGGTCTAAGTTGATTGCCGTGCTCCAGCGGTTTCGGCAGGTCGGATTCGCCTATCAGCCACTGGTCGATGCAGTGAGCCGCGTGGCGCCCCTCGGCGATCGCCCACACGATCAGACTCTGGCCTCGCGTCATATCGCCGGCGGTGAAAATCCCCTCCACGCTCGTCATTTTATTCTGATCCGCCTTCACGTTGCCCTGCGGGGTCATCTCCACGCCCATCTGCTCCAACATGCCGCTTCTCTCCGGGCCGAGAAATCCCATTGCCAGGAGCACCAGGTCCGCTTCGATGGTCTCTTCGGTGCCGGGGATCTCCCGGAAGAGGAGCCGCCCGTCCTTAAACTCCATGTTGACGCGCACCGTTCGAAGCGCCCGAAGATTTCCGTTCTCATCGCCCAGGAACTCCTTGGTGTTGATCTGGAATTCCAGTCCTCCGCCTTCTTCGTGGGCGCTGGAGACACGGAGAATATTGGGCCACTGCGGCCATGGATTATTTGGCGCCCTCTGATCCGGCGGGCGCGGGACGATCTCAAGCTGAAGGACCGATTTGCAGCCTTGACGATGCACGGTGCCGAGACAGTCCGCTCCCGTATCGCCGCCCCCGATGATAATGACCCGCTTGCCCTTCGCGGAGATGAACGGAACGGGTTCATCCGTCCTGCCGTAAGGCGGGATGAGCGCGGCCAGGATCTGCCCGTTTTTCTTTTTCACGTCGCCATGAGTGAAGCGATTGCCCATCGGGAGATAATGCATGGCCTGGTAGATGCCCTTGAGCTCGCGCCCCGGAATCGGAAGGTCGCGGGCTTGAGTCGCGCCGCCGGCAAGCAGGACCGCGTCGAACCCCTTGCGCAGCTCATCGACATCGACATTTACCCCGACATAGGCGTTGGTCTTAAAAATTACACCCTCGGCCTCCATCTGGGAAACCCGCCGGTCTAAGAAACGCTTTTCCATTTTGAATTCCGGGATGCCGAAGCGGAGCAGGCCGCCGACGCGGTCGGCCCGCTCGAACACGGTCACCTCGTGCCCGACGCGCCTGAGCTGCTGCGCCGCTGCCAGACCGGCAGGTCCGGATCCGACGATGACAATCTTCTTCCCCGTCAACGTAGCGGGCGGCTCCGGTTTCACCCATCCTTCGTCCCACGCCCGATCAATGATGTTCTGCTCGATCAGCTTGATGGTGACAGGGTCGGCGTTGATCCCCAGCACGCACGATGCCTCGCACGGGGCCGGGCAGAGCCGGCCGGTAAATTCCGGGAAGTTGTTGGTGGCGTGCAGGCGATCCAGCGCCTCCCGCCAGTTGTTGCGGTAGACAAGGTCATTCCAATCGGGAATGAGATTTCCCAGCGGGCAGCCCTGATGGCAAAACGGGATGCCACAGTCCATACAGCGCGCCCCCTGCTTTTCAAGCTTGCTCAAGGGAAAGGGGCGGTAAACTTCCTGCCAATCGCGGAGCCGCTCGTCGACGGGACGCCGGGTCGGCAGCTCGCGCGGAATCTCCATAAAGCCGGTCACCTTACCCATTCGAAACCTCCAATGCTGTCTCTGAAAGCGGCTGCGGCATGGATGAGGCTTCTAAAGCTGCGGCCTTCTTCTGCTCCTCCAACACCCGGCGGTAATCGACGGGCATCACCTTGACAAACTTTTTTGTTATCTCTTCCCAATGATCCAGAACACGCCTGGCCAGGGTGCTGCCCGTAGCCTCGCGGTGCTCCTGGAGCAGGGACCTCACCAGTTGAAGGTCGTCGGGATCCTCAAGCGGCTCCAAATCCACCATCTCTTTGTTCACCCGCACTTCGAAGTCCCGGTCCTCATCGAGGACAAAGGCCCTGCCGCCGCTCATCCCCGCGCCAAAGTTGCGCCCAGTGCGGCCCAGCACGACGGTGACGCCTCCGGTCATATACTCGCAGCAGTGATCGCCGGTTCCTTCCACGACAGTGTGGGCGCCGCTATTGCGAACGCAAAAGCGCTCTCCAGCCTTGCCCCGAAAGAACGCTTTTCCACTCGTTGCCCCGTAGAGAGCCACGTTGCCGATAAGGATGTTCTCTTCAGGCACGAAGGTCGCCTTCTTGGGCGGGTAGACGACAATTTTGCCGCCGGAAAGGCCCTTGCCCATGTAGTCATTCGCGTCGCCTTCCAAGGTGAGGCTTATTCCGCGCGGCAAGAACGCGCCGAAGCTCTGGCCGGCCGATCCCGTGAACATGAGCCGGATCGTATCCTCCGGCAGGCCTTTGGCGCCGTACTTTCGGGTCAAGTGGCTACCCAGGATAGTTCCCACCGTCCGATTCACATTGCGGATCGGCATCTGGACGACGACGGGCTTCGTCTCCCCCAGCGCCGGGGCTACAAGGGGAAGCAGCTTCTGATCAAGCACATCCGCTATCCCGTGATCCTGTTCGGTAACACGGTGGATCGCCACTTCCGGCCCTACCTGCGGCCGGTAGAAAATTCGGCTGAAGTCGAGGCCCTTGGTCTTGTAGTGAGTTATGGCATTTTTCATGCCGAGCATTTCACTGTGACCCACCATATCCTCGATCGTGCGGAATCCGAGCTGCGCCATCAACTCGCGCACCTCCTGGGCGATGAACCTAAAGAAGTTGATCACGTGCTCTGCCCGGCCCTCGAACTTCTCCCTGAGCTTCGGGTTTTGCGTCGCAATGCCTACGGGACAGGTATCCTGGTGGCAGACGCGCATCATGATACATCCCATGACAACGAGGGCCGCGGTGGCAAATCCATACTCCTCCGCCCCGAGCAGAGTAGCGATCACCACGTCACGCCCCGTCTTCAACTGGCCGTCCGTCTGCACGATGATCCGGTCGCGCAGCTTATTCAGCACGAGGGTCTGCTGGGTCTCCGCGAGACCGAGCTCCCATGGGGTGCCGGCGTGTTTGATAGAGGTGAGAGGGCTGGCGCCTGTTCCCCCGTCGTGGCCGCTGATCAGGACCACATCGGCGTGGGCCTTGGCGACCCCGGCCGCGATGACCCCCACACCCACCTCGGAGACAAGCTTTACCGCAATGCGAGCGAGCGGATTGGAGTTCTTCAAGTCGAAGATGAGCTGGGCCAGGTCCTCGATTGAATAGATGTCATGGTGGGGGGGCGGGCTGATAAGACCCACGCCCGGCGTCGTGTATCGCACCTTGGCGATCCAGGGATAAACCTTTTTGCCCGGGAGCTCGCCGCCCTCGCCCGGTTTGGCCCCCTGAGCCATCTTGATCTGGAGCTCATCGGCGCTCACGCAGTACTCGCTGGTGACGCCGAAGCGGCCGGAGGCTACCTGCTTGATCCGGCTTCGCCGGCTGTCGCCGTTCGGATCCGGGACGTAGCGGCGCGGGTCTTCTCCGCCCTCGCCCGTGTTGCTCCATCCGCCGAGGCGGTTCATGGCGATGGCCAGGGTTTCGTGCGCCTCCGCGCTTATCGAACCGTACGACATGGCCCCGGTACAGAACCGTTTGACGATGGCCTCAACCGGCTCCACCTCTTCGAGCGGCACCGGCGGGCGCTGGCCGAATTTGAATTCGAAAAGAGCGCGCAACGTGCAGAGACGCTCGCTCTGGTCGTTCACCCGCTGGCTGTATGACTTGAAGATATCGTACCGCCCCGAGCGGGTAGCGTGTTGCAGGCGGTAGACCGTTTCCGGATTGAAGAGGTGGTACTCGCCATCCCGGCGCCACTGGTACTGCCCGCCCACCGGCAGTTGCTTCGGCCCGGCAATACGAATGCCATAGGCGCGGTGATGGTTGAAGAGCGTATCCCGGGCGATCTCCTTCAACCCGATGCCGCTTATTTGCGAGGCGGTCTTTGAAAAATAGTTCCCGATGAACTCCTCGTTCAGGCCGATGGCCTCAAAAATCTGAGCGCCCCGGTAGCTCTGGATGGTGCTGATGCCCATCTTGGACATGGTCTTGACCACGCCTTTAATGATCGCCTTGACGTAATGGTGATGAGCCTTCTCGCGGGTTATTCCCTCGTTGAGCTGTCCTTGACGGAGCATATCGTCCAGGGTCTCAAAGGCGACATAGGGGTTGATGGCCCCGGCCCCGTACCCCAACAAAAGGCAGAAATGATGCACTTCGCGGGCATCACCGGTTTCAACCACAAGGCCTACCTTTGTGCGGGATCCCTCCCGGACGAGGTGATGGTGCAGTCCGGCACAGGCGAGAAGCGACGGGATCGGCGCGTGCGTCCTATTCACCCCTCGATCCGAGAGAATCAGGATGCTTGCCCCCTCTGCAATCGCTTGGCTCGCTGCCGCAAAAATCTCCTCCAGAGCCCGCTCCATGCCCTCCGCACCCTCTGCGGCGGGAAAGACGATAGGGAGAGTCGCGGACTTGAAGCCGCGCCAGCCGCCCAGTTGCTTCAGCCGCGCCAGCTCATCGTTGTCGACGATAGGCGAAGGGAGGCGAATTCGCGCCGCCGCCTTCGGCCCGGGCTCGAGCAGATTGTCCTCTGCTCCCAGATTCGCCAAAACGGAGGTAACGAGCTCCTCACGAATAGGATCAAGGGGTGGATTGCTCACCTGAGCGAAGAGTTGCTTGAAGTAGTTGTAGAGCGGCTGCGGCAAATCGGACAGAACCGCCAGGGGAGTATCCGTGCCCATAGAGCCGATAGCCCAGAGCCCGTCGTTCGCCATCGGTCCAAGAATATACTTGTAGTCTTCGAGCGTGTAGCCGAAGGCAGTTTGGCGAGTCAGCAGGGTCGCGTGGTCCGGCTGCGGCACGTGAGGCGCGCTCGGAAGCTCCTCCAACTTTACCATGTGCCGGCGCAGCCACTCACCGTAAGGATGGACGCTTGCCAGCGAGTGCTTTAGCTCCGCGTCCCCGACGATCCGGCCTTCCTCCATGTTGATCAAAAACATGCGTCCCGGCTCCAGGCGGCCCTTCATCACGATCTCTTCCGGCGGGATGTCGAGCACGCCGACTTCTGATGCCATGATGACCAGGTCGTCTTTTGTTACCCAGTAGCGCGAAGGGCGCAGACCATTTCGGTCCAATGTCGCGCCAATCGTTTTTCCGTCGGTAAAGGCGACGGAGGCCGGCCCGTCCCACGGCTCCATGAAACAGGCGTGGTAGGCGTAGAAGTCCTTCTTCTCCTGGGACATCGTCTCGTGGTTTTCCCAGGCCTCCGGGATGATCATCATCATTGCGTGCGCCGGACTGCGGCCCGCTTTGATGAGCAGCTCCAGGACATTGTCCAGGACCATCGTGTCGCTGCCGTCCTCATTCTGTATAATGGGGAGCAACTTCTCGATGTCGCCGGGTTCAAAGAGGCTTGACTTAAGCAGGGTCTCCCTGGCGCGCATCCAGTTGATGTTGCCGCGCTTGGTGTTGATCTCTCCGTTGTGAGAGATCACGCGATAGGGATGGGCAAGCTCCCAGCTCGGGAAGGTGTTCGTGCTGAAGCGCGAGTGGAACATGCAGAAGGCGCTGGCAAGGCGTTTATCCTGGAGGTCGTTGGCAAAGTACTCGTCAAGCTGCCCGGGGGTCAGCATGCCCTTATAAACCAGCGTGTAGCACGAGAGGCTGGGGAAGTAGAAGTAATGCTTGTCGTCCACGTGTGCGGCCTGAATCGCGGTCTCGAATCGCTTGCGGATGACGTAAAGCTTCCGCTCAAACTGGTCGGGATCGGTGATGTTCGGCCCCCATGCCACGAAGGTCTGCTCCATATCCGGCTCAACCGCTAGAGAGCTGGCGCCCAGCGAGTGATTATCCGTCGGCAAGTGCCGCCATCCCAGCAACGTCTGGCCCTCCTCAGCGACAATATTTTCCAAGAGCCGTTTGCCGTGTGCCTGCGAGTTGCCATTGCGGGGAAGAAAGAGAGTGCCCACACCGTACTTCCCGCGCTCCGGCAGCTTAAAGCCGAGCGGCCGAACAATTTCGGAGAAAAATTCATGTGGGATCTGGATCAGAACACCTGCGCCGTCTCCGGTATTCACTTCACAGCCACAGGCGCCGCGATGCCTTAAATTATTCAATGCGGTGATGGCATCGCGCACGATCTTGTGTGAGCGGCGCCCTTTTAAGTGAACTAAAAAACCGACTCCGCAAGAATCATGCTCATATTGCGGGTCATATAAACCTTGTTTTGGGGGGAGACCGATATTCATCCGAAGCTACCTTTCTATTTCATTCAAAATGCTTGCTTCCTGTCATAAGAAAATTCTTTGCCATAAAAAAAACTATTTTACAAGTATAAAGGTTGAAATTTAAGAAAAAAAGTAATATAAACCTAAGAAACTTAGGAGAATAGAGGATAAACCTAAAAAATGCTCGACATCATAGACACAAGGATCCTATCCATATTGCAAAGGCATGGTCGTTGCCACCTGGCTGAAATTGCTAAGGAAGTGGAGCTTTCAGCGCCGGCCGTGATGGAGCGGGTGAGAAAACTGGAGTCACGGGGCATTATCAAGGGTTATCATGCTCTTGTTGACGCCAAGAAAGTGGGCAAGGATATCACCGCTTTTATCGGGGTTTCGATCAGCCACCAGAGTTATATTACCGGCTTCAGCTCTAGCGTAGTGAGCAATCCAGACGTGCTGGAGTGTCATCATGTGACAGGAGAAGAGAGTTTTCTCCTAAAGGTAAAGACGGCGAATACAACTTCTTTGGAGAAGCTTCTGGCGGATATCCGCTCGATGGAGGGGGTAACCAGCACGGTCACGAAGGTTGTTCTTTCCACCCCGAAGGAGGGGCATCTCCTGGGGTTGGAAGAGGAGGCTGGTGAAATGGCTCAAGAGGGAAGGGTAGTGACGGATGGTTGAGAAGGGGAGAAGCTCATCAAAAGTATTAAGAGGGGATAGATGCTATGGAGACTGCCATGAGATAGTCCTCGGTGCTCTTAGGTGCTCGGTCTGAAGCGAAAAGTTAAGTTCCGACGATCTCGTTTAATCCCTCAATAACTTGAGCAAGTTCTTCCGGAGACGCCCTTCCAATCACCTTCCCAATCCGCTCAACCGCAAGCGTTCGAATCTGACTGATTTTCACCCACGATTTTTTCGGAAGCCTCTTGGAATGAAGTTCGAGGGTCAAAGGAAAACCCGCGCGTTGAGGCTGACTCGTTAGAGCAACAGCAATTACAGTCCCGGAGCGTTCATTGAAGACATCCTGGCTTAGAATCAAAACCGGACGCAGTCCCGCCTGTTCACGTCCCCGTACCGGATTTAAGTCGGCCCAGCGGATCTCGCCCCTCAGTATTCGGGCCATTCCGCTAGGTCCTCAGAAAGGCCCTCTTCCGCGAGCGCCTTCTCAAATGCCGGATCGAGTTTGGCGCACTCGCGGGCTAGACGACTTCTCTCAAGGCGGGCAAGTTTCTCTGCGACCGCTTCCTCAATAGCCTGACTGCGATTGGGAAACGCTTGCTTCTGAACCAGTTTGTCGAGACGATTAAGCGTGGACTCATCTAAAGAGATGGCGATCTTGGACCTTCCCATGGCTTACCTCCTGGTATGACGATACTTCATACCAGCACATGAGTCAAGGCAACGTTTGTTCGAGACCTAACGAGTCTGTAGAAATTTCACTCAAGCTGGGTTTTACTACAAACCGGCGTCGTCGGGAAGTTCGGAAGGGCGCGCTATCTCGGGCAGAAAAGGTTCGGGGGCAACCATAGCTCCTTCCGGCCAGCGCGAGCAGGTTACCTTTTCAAACCTGGAGTCGGCCTCGAGGCACCAGTTACATGCAGTA
>MGRY01000152.1 GCA_001799045.1 Deltaproteobacteria bacterium RIFCSPLOWO2_02_56_12
AGCAGAGAGGGCGTGGCCTCACGGTCTTCTCCAATTCCCGGCAGGGGAATCTCGTGTTCGTTGCTAGCGCTGGGATGATTTGCACCGGGCCAGGCTACTTCTCCAACGCATTTAACCCGGGACAACTTGCCCGCTTACGCCGCTTTTTTCTTCTTGAGATGGAACTTGATCTGATAGCCGGCAAGCTCAGCGAGCTCAAATAGCTGGGCGATCTGTTTGGACAAGGAGTAGGCCGCCTTCCTGGCAATCGGAATCCCTAATTATTTTTTCTTAATATTTGGAAAACCCATCAATCACGATTGGGTTTCCCAAGCTTTCCGCTTTTCAAGGCGCGAATTTCAGTAGCCATTTTCTTTTCAGACCGCTAAACGGCCTTGGCACTTTTTTTGCATTTTCAACTACTTATCAGCTTCCCTTGAAAAACAGAAAAGAGGAGGCCGCTTATGATCATACCCGAGTTTGAATACGTTTCACCGCAAAGCGTGCAGGAGGCCTGCGCCCTACTGGTCCAGTATGGCGACAGCGCCAGGGTGCTGGCCGGTGGCAGCGACCTGCTGGTCAAGATGAAGGACGGCCTGATGAAGCCCGCGTATCTCGTCTCGCTGAAGAACTTGGACAGTCTGAAAGCGATTCGCTACGAGACCGGCACGGGCGTCATTATCGGGGCCCGGGCAACTCACAATGAGGTGATGAACAACCGCCTTCTACAGGAAAAGTACCGCTCTGTCTGCGAGGCGGCCCACTCCATGGCGGCCGACCAGATTAGAAACATCGGCACTGTCGGCGGCAATCTGGTGAACGCCGTCCCCTCGGCCGATTTGCCGCCCATCCTCATAGCGCTGGATGCCCGGGCGCGGATTGTGGGAAGCAGCGGGGAGAGAACCATTGCGCTAGAAGACTTCTTCCTTGGACCAGGCAAGACTGTGCTCGAGAAGGGCGAGATCCTGGCGGCAATCATCATCCCGGATCAGCCGACGACCGGCAGCAACTACATCAAGTTCGGCCTGCGTCGGGCAGGGGCGCTGGCAGTGGCCGGCGTGGCCAGTAGCGTGACGGTCAGCGACGGTACCTGCCGGGACGTTCGCGTCGTACTCGGCGCCGTGGCGCCGACGCCGATGCGAGCACGTCAGGCCGAGAACGTTCTCCGCGGCAAGAAGATCAGCCGGGAACTCATCGATGAAACGGGGAGAATCGCCGCGGCGGAATCAAAACCTATCAGCGATATCCGGGGCAGCATCGAGTATCGGCGCAACCTCGTCAACGTACTGACAAGGCGCTCGCTGAAGGCGGCCATCGAAAAGGGCCACATTTAAGCGTGCAGGAGGTATATTTGTGGGTACGGCTATTAAAAAAGGCAAACTTCACGTAGTGACATTAACCGTCAACGGCGAGGAACACGCAGTGCTCGTCAAGGCTAATACGACGCTGCTGGATCTGCTCCGCGAGGAGTTCGACTACACGGGGACTAAAAAAGGTTGCGAACTGGGCGACTGTGGCGCCTGCACGGTCCTGATGGACGATAGGCCCGTCAACTCCTGCCTCGTCCTGGCCGTCGAGGCCGATGGCCACTCCTTCACGACCATCGAAGGCGTGGAACAGGGCGGCAAGCTGGACCGGCTCCAGGAGGAGTTCATCAACCAGGCCGCCGTCCAGTGCGGCTACTGCTCGCCGGGGATGATTCTTTCCGGCAAGGCGCTGCTGATGCGCAATCCCCATCCCACCGAGCGCGAAGTCCGCGAGGCTATAGGCGGAAACCTTTGCCGCTGCACCGGCTACGTCCGGATTGTCAAGGCGATCCTGGCTGCCGCAGAGGCTAACAGTTAGCGAGGAGGGTAAAGAATGAGCGAAGCAACCACTAAAGAATTTTCGGTAATCGGCAAGAGCGTCCCCAAGATCGACGCCCGCGACAAGGTGACCGGCCGGGCCAAATACACGGGCGACTTGAAGGTGACCGGCATGCTCATCGGCAAGATCCTGCGCAGCCCCCACGCCCACGCGCGGATCCTCAGCATCGATACCTCCAAGGCGGAGCAACTCCCGGGCGTCGAGGCCGTCATTACGGCGAAGGACGTTCCAGCGACCTTTTACGGCATCTCCCCGGCCCGCTACGACGAGACCATACTCGCCATCGAAAAAGTGCTCCAGGTCGGCGACAAGGTTGCAGCCGTGGCCGCGGTGGACGAGGAGACCGCCGTCAAGGCGCTCGGATTGATCGACGTCGAATACGAGGTGCTGCCGGCGGTTCTGGACCCTCTCAGGGCGATGGATGAAGATCAGCCCCAGATACACCCGCAGTACGAGCGCAACATCAGCGTAGAGATACACCAGGACTTCGGCGACGTAGAAATGGCTTTCCAACAGAGCCACCTCGTCCGGACCGATCGCTTTCAGGGGAATCGGGCCACCCATGTCCCCATGGAGCCTCATGCCGCCATCAGCAAGTGGGAGAACGGCAAGCTCACCATCTGGTCCAGCACTCAATCGCCTCATTATTTTCAGTACCACATCGCCCGCGTGTTCGGTCTGAAGATGGGCGATGTGCGCGTGATCAAGCCCACTGTCGGCGGCGGCTTTGGCGGCAAGCTGGAGCCGTCGGCGGCCGAGTACGTCAGCGCCGCGCTGGCGATGAAAACCGGCCGCCCGGTGAAGATAGTCTTTGACCGCAAGGAGGTTTTCTTTCATAACCGGGGACGGCACGCCCAGCACATCGAGCTGACCACCGGCGTTACCAAAGAAGGCAAGATTCTGGGGGTGCATGGCAAGTACATCATCGACGGCGGGTCATACACCAGCCTGGGCATCGCCTCGGCGTATTACGCGGGAGCGATGCTGCCGCTCATCTACGAGTTCGACCACTTCAAGTTCGATTGCTTCCGCGTGCACACGAACCTGCCCTCTTGCGCCGCGCAGCGGGGCCACGGCGCTCCGCAGCCACGCTTCGCCTTCGAGAGCCAACTGGACATGATCGCCAAAGAGCTGGGCATGGACCCTATCGAAATCCGCAAGGTGAACGCGCGACGGCCCAATACCATGACGCTCAACGATCTAAAGGTCAACTCCTGTGAGTTCATGGCTTGTCTGGAAAAGGCCAGGGAGATTTCCGGCTGGGTAGGGAAGAAGGGCAAGCTCCCGCCGGGACAGGGCATCGGCATAGGATGCGGCGGCTTTATCACCGGCGCCGGTTACCCCATCTACCGTACCCGGCTGCCCCACGCTGCGGCCATCGTCAAGGTTAGCGAGCAGGGCGATATCGCTACGCTCTATATCGGGGCGGTGGATATCGGCCAGGGGTCCGACACGATTCTTGCGCAGATGGCGGCCGAAGCCATCGGCATCAACTACGAGGATATGCGGATCGTATCGGCCGACACCGAGACGACGCCCCACGATTTCGGCGCATACGCCAGCCGCCAGACGCTCATGTCCGGCCACGCTGTCAAGCAGGCCGGCGAGGAGGTCAGGCGTCAAATCATCGAGCTGGCGGCCGAGTTGCTCGAGGCCAGCGTGGCGGACCTGGACATCGACCGGCGCGTCATCTTCGTCAAGGGCAGCCCGGAAAAGATGCTGCCCTTCGAGACCGTTGCCAACGAGTTCTTCATTCGCAAGGGACCGTTGATGGGCAAAGGCAGTTACACCCCGCCGAAGCTGGGGGGCAAGTTCAAGGGAGCGGCTGTCGGCACATCCCCGGCCTACAGCTTTGCCGCGCAGATCAGCCAGGTGGAGGTCGACGAGGAGACCGGCCAGGTGATGGTCACCAATGTGTGGGACGTGCACGACTGCGGCACGGTGATCAATCCGAACCTCCTGCACGCGCAGGTCGAGGGCGCTCTATTCATGGGCATGGGCGAGGCGATGTACGAGCAAGTCGTGTTCGACGACAAGGGCAGACCTCTCAACGCCAATCTGGGCGAATACCGCGTGCCGACAGCCCTGGACGTGCCCCAGGTGATCTCAGAACTGGTGGACAGCTATGAGCCCGCCGGTCCGTGGGGGGTTAAAGAAGTGGGCGAAGGCGCCACGCTTCCCACTATGGGCTCCTACGCGAACGCCATCTACGACGCCATCGGCGTCCGCCTCTATGACCTGCCCCTCACACCCGAGAAAGTTTGGCGCGCTATTCACGAGAGGAAGAAGCCGTCTTAGGGGCAAGGCTTAAGGGAGCATGAGCATCTTAGATCTTGAAATCGTCCAGGGTGTTGGGGGCAAAAAGGCTCTTTAAATCGGGCTTCTTTTTGATCAGCCCTTGCTCATGGGCATATTGCGTGAGGGTTTCGAGGACATGCCGGTTGGGCTCTAGCCCGTAGGGCCAAAAATCCTCGCCGAGAATCTCCCTTTGCTGCTCCATTTCCGCAATCGACCAAACGAGCATGTACTTAAGAGCGGAAAATTCGTACATCGCCTCCTGACAAAGCCGTTTGGACTCCGAGAAAGCTTTATATAAATTCTGGGCGACCCAGGGATATTTCTGATACACCTCTTCCCGCAAGGCAACGATGTGCATAATAGGGAAAATTTTCGTGCGTCGGTAATAGTCCGCTTCCACCTCCCGAAAATCGGCAATCAACCGTCGCACTTTCGGCGAGCGCCTCACAAAGGGCAAGGGCATATGAGCCGCCATCATGGCATCGATCTCTCCCTGCTCCAACATGGCCGAGAGAGTCTGCTCCGGCCCTATGGGTCGAATATCGACGCCCCGGGGTAAATCGTGCTTGATTTTATCCTCCCGCCCCGGCTGCTCCTCACTGCCCGTAAACCACTTCATCTGCTCCGGCTTGACACCGTACTCGTGCTGCAAAATCCCCCGCGCCCAAATCGCCATGGTGATCTGGTATTCGGAGACACCAATGCGCTTCCCAACCAAATCCGCGGGCTTCCTGATTCCGGAATCCGTATTAATATAAATGCAGGAGTGGCGAAAGGTCCTCGAAGGGAAGACCGGGATCGCGATGAATTTAGGAAAGCCCTTTTCCCGCGCTATAAGATAGGAGCTCATAGAGAGTTCTGCGGCGTCGAACTCCTGATATCGAAGCATCCGCCAAAAAGTCTCCTCGACGCGGAGCGGCAGATAGGTGAGCTCCACTCCTTCCACCTCCACCCTTCCCTCCTGAAGGGCGCGCGTGCGGTCGTAATCCCAACATGCCAAGGTGAGATGCAATTTTCCCATTCTCTTTCTCCTCATCCATTGAAGTAACCATAACGTTTCATAGATAGAGCCGGCAAGTTTTAAAGAGTATGGGGCTTTAGCCCATTCCTTTGACGCCGGCAAGAAATT
>MGRY01000153.1:0-6545 GCA_001799045.1 Deltaproteobacteria bacterium RIFCSPLOWO2_02_56_12
ATGATAGTATTGCCTGCGTCAGTTAGACGGTTGAGCACAACCAAAAGTTTCTTGATGTCGTCGAAGTGCAGCCCGGTCGTCGGCTCATCGAGGATATAAAGGGAGCGGCCGCTCGACCTTTTCGATAACTCCCGGGCCAGTTTAATCCGCTGAGCCTCCCCGCCAGATAGGGTCGGTCCCGCCTGGCCAAGATGGAGATAGCCCAGGCCGACTTCCCTTAGGACCCTCAATTTTTCCAGGATAGGGGGGACGTTGCCCAGGACCTCGAGCGCTTGATTGACCGTCAGATCCAAGACTTCTGCGATGCTTCGCCCTTTGTATAAAACCTCCAGAGTTTCCCGGTTATAGCGGCGGCCAGCGCAGACCTCGCAGGTAACAAAGACATCGGGCAAAAAATGCATGGCAATCCGCATCGTCCCATCGCCTGCGCACGCCTCACAGCGTCCGCCCTTTACATTGAACGAAAACCTTCCCCGTCGATACCCTCGCACTCTGGCTTCAGGAAGCTGCGCGAAAAGATCTCGGACATGGTCCAATAGCCCGGTGTAAGTAGCCGGATTTGAGCGGGGAGTGCGGCCAATCGGAGACTGATCTATCTGTATGACCTTGTCGAAGCGCTCCCAACCTTCTATTTCATCGAAGCGCCCCGCTCTGACGCGGGAGCGATGCAGCCGCCGGACCATGGCCGGGAATAGCGTATCGACCACAAGACTGCTCTTACCGGAACCTGAGACGCCGGTAACGCAAGTCATAACACCGATGGGGAATTCTACCGCAATACCCTTAAGGTTGTTCTGTCTCGCTCCTTTTAGGATCAGGACCTTGCCGTTGCCTTTACGGCGCTGGGCAGGAAGGAAGATTTCCGCACGCCCGGACAGGTACCGGCCTGTGCGCGAAAGCTCGTGTTCCATGATGTCTTGGACCGTTCCCTGAGCCACCACCTCTCCACCGTTGACTCCCGCCCCCGGCCCCATATCGATAACGTGGTCCGCTGCCAGAATCGTCTCACGATCATGCTCTACGACCAGCACGGTATTACCTAAAGCCCTCAACTGCCGGAGGATCGCTAACAGGCGAGCATGATCTCTTTGATGCAGACCAATGCTCGGTTCGTCCAGGATGTAGAGAACACCCACCAGGCTGGAACCGATCTGGGTGGCCAGCCGGATCCTCTGCGCCTCGCCTCCTGAAAGGGTTGCCGAGGGACGATTCAGCGTTAAATAGTCAAGGCCTACCTCGACCATGAAGTTCAAGCGACTGGAGATTTCCTTAAGAATTCTACCGGCAACAGTTTTCTCCTGCCGGCCAAAATGGACCCCGGTTAGAAACTTAAGCGCTTCCTTAATGGGCATAGAGGTGATTTCCGCGATGCTCTTTGCTCCGATCTTCACGTGGAGACTCGCTCTTTTGAGGCGCGCGCCATTGCACTCTTTACAGGGATGAATGTTTTCTCGGCGCGCAGGATCCTCAACGTCCCCGTCGGCGTCGGCTTCACTGCCCAATCCTCCACATGCGTCACAGGCGCCGTGAGGGCTGTTGAAAGAGAAAAGGCGCGGGGTCAATTCCGGGTAGGAGACACCGCAGTGAACACAGGCATATTTTTGGCTGAAGATTATTTCTTCGCTTTTGCCCGACCCGCCGGCACTAAAGGCCTCCACCTTGATGACCTCGCCCCCGTAGCGGGAAGCCGTCTCGACGGAATCAGCCAGACGCTTTTCTATTCCTTCCCGCATCACGAGGCGATCGACCACCAGATCGATATCGTGGGGTCGGTTTTTCTTTAGCGTAATCTCTTCGCCCAATTCATAAATCTGCCCATCGATCTTAACCCGGGCAAATCCAGCCTGGGCAAGCTCTTTGAGCTCTCGCCGGTACTCGCCCTTCCGTCCTGCCGCAATCGGCGCGAGAACATGGATTTGCGTTTCTCTCGGCAGGGAGAGCAATTGGTCCACGATCTGCTGGACGGTCTGGGCAGAGATCTCCCTGCCACATCGATAGCATTCGACTTTGCCGACCCGGGCAAAGAGGAGCCTCAGGTAGTCGTAGATCTCAGTTACGGTGCCGACTGTGGAGCGGGGGTTTTGGCCGGCGCTTTTCTGCTCGATCGAGATCGCCGGTGAGAGTCCTTCGATAGAATCCACATCCGGCCGCTCCATCTGCTCCAAGAACTGCCGCGCATAGGCGGAAAGGGACTCGACATAACGCCGCTGCCCTTCGGCATAAAGCGTATCAAAAGCGAGCGAAGACTTTCCCGACCCGGAGACTCCGGTGATGACGACCAGCTGATCGCGCGGGATCTCCAGGTCGATGTTCTTTAAGTTATGCTCCCGCGCCCCTCTTATAACGATGTTCCCTGGCATCTTCTTAGACGACCGACCGGGAAGTCGAAGATTGAAGATCGATGATAGAAGATAGCCATCCTCGATTCTCTATCCTCAATCCTCTATCTCCTGAAGCTCTTTCAATTTTTTTTCAATGATGCTCCGGTATTCTTGCAGCTTCTCGGCGCTCATGGCCTCGAAGCGGAGGACCAGCGCGGGCTGCGTGTTGGAGGCGCGAATCAATCCCCAACCTTCAGGAAACTGAATGCGCACACCGTCTACATCGATAATCGGGTAGTGCCTGCGAAAGAACTCTTTAGCCCGCTCTGCAATCGAAAATTTCTTCTCATCGGGGCAGTCCACGCGAATCTCCGGGGTCGAGAAGCTTTTAGGAAGATCCGAGAGCAGCGTCGAGAGGGGACGTCCCATGCGGGCCAAAAGCTCCAAAAGACGGACCGAGGCATAGATGGCATCATCGAAGCCAAAATAGCGGTCGGCAAAAAACATGTGGCCACTCATCTCTCCGGCCAAAAGAGCGTGCGTCTCCTTCATCTTGGCCTTGATGAGCGAATGGCCCGCCTTCCACATGATCGGCTCGCCTCCATGGAGCGATATCTGGTCATACAGCCTCTGCGAACCCTTAACCTCCGAGATGACTACCGCTCCGGGATGGCTTTTGAGTATGTCGCGTGAAAAGAGGATCAAGAGCTCATCGCCCCAAAGAATATTGCCTTGCTCGTCGACAACGCCGATGCGGTCTCCATCGCCGTCATAGGCTATCCCTAAATCCGCGTTTCTTTCTTTGACCTCATGAATGAGCATTGCCAGATTCCCAGGAACCGTAGGATCGGGATGGTGAATGGGAAAGGCGCCATCCGGGACGCAGGCGATCTCCCAGACCTTGCATCCGAGCCGGCGAAAGATCGGCGGAGCGACGGGTCCCGCCACGCCGCTGCCGGCGTCGACAACGACCTTGAGAGACTTGGCGAGCGCCGGGACGTCCCGCAGCAAACACTCCTCGTAAGGCGGGATGATGGAATAATTTTCTCGCCTTCCTCCCGCCCTCTCCCTAAAATCCCCTTTCTCCATCCCGATCCTGAGGTCTTGGATCTGCGAACCGTAGAGCGTCTCCTTGCCGACGCAGACCTTGAAACCGTTATACTCCGACGGATTGTGACTGGCGGTAATTTGCACCCCGCCGTCAAGATCGAGATGAAAAAGGGCAAAATAGAGGAGAGGAGTAGGACAAACACCGATATCGTAGACCTTAAGTCCGGCAGAGAGAAGTCCCTCCATCACCGCCTCCGCGTAACCATCGGATGTGAAGCGGCAATCCCGTCCCACAGCGACTCGTCTCCCTCCGTTCTGAGCGACGATGGTCCCATGAACCTTGCCGAGGAGCCGGGCAAAGTCTTCGTCAAAATCTTTTTCCGCCAAGCCACGGATGTCATATTCCCGAAAAACAGCCGGATTCATGCCTTCCTCCACATCTTTTTCCGCCGTGCTAACCGTGCCGCCAAAAGAATCGCCTCTCTCATGCTAGAGCCGTCCGCCTGACCCTTTCCCGCAATGTCGTACGCTGTGCCATGATCCACTGAGGTTCGGATAATGGGCAGTCCGA
This sequence comes from Deltaproteobacteria bacterium RIFCSPLOWO2_02_56_12, assembly GCA_001799045.1. Lineage (GTDB taxonomy): Bacteria > Desulfobacterota > Binatia > UBA9968 > UBA9968 > UBA9968. Next base: position 3,943 of record MGRY01000153.1, read on the forward strand.
GCGTCAGCGCAACACCGCCGAAAAAATGAAGCAGCTTAAGCGGGATGAGCCCCTGATCGTGATACATGCAAACCACTGCGTCATAGTCTCCCCGCGCGGCCTGATAAAAGAGACTGTCTGCGGGTAATGGCCCGTGCGCCTGAATGCCCCGCCTTTTCGCCTCCCTCACGGCCGGAAGAATAACCTTTTTCTCTTCCTGGCCAAAGATCCCTTCTTCGCCTGCATGGGGATTGAAAGCGGCCACCGCGAGCCGAGGACGAGAGATACCGAAATATTTTCGCAGAGCCCGATGGGCCAGCTCCAGCGTTACCCGAATTCGTCTGCGCGTGAGCTCCCGCGCAACCCGGACCAGGGGAAGATGGACAGTAACGAGAACAACCCGCAAGCCTCCCCCCATAAGCATCATCCGAACCTCCTGCGCGTGCGTCAGCTCAGCCAACAGTTCGGTATGGCCTGGATAGCGATGACCAGCAAGCTGGAGAACCCGTTTACTGATAGGCGCTGTAGCCATCGCGTCCGCAACGCCCGCGAGGACCAGTTCCGTGGCTGCCTTAATATAGCGGTAAGCAGCCTCCCCGCAGGCCTTCGAGGGATGACCGGGTCTGGACTGCTGCCCAGAGAGAGAAGAAAGACAGAGGACCGGGATCGCACCCGTGTTTTTCGATATCGTTTTTCCGCGCTCCCACAACACCAGCTTAGGATAATGGGCCCTTCCACGGCGAGTCCGATTCAGAACCTCCCAGTCCCCTAAGACCAGGGGGAGGCAGGCTTTTCTGACCGCAGGGTGAGCCAAGGCCTTGAGGATTACCTCCGGCCCGACTCCAGCCGGATCGCCCATAGTCACAGCCACGATGGGTTTGGCCATCTTATTCCTCAAATCCGCTTTAAAAAGGTTTAGCGAGAAATTATCCCAGATATGTGACCGGAGACAAGGGGCTTAAGGGTTGGTAGAGAAAGGATTTAGTGTCTTCCAAATCGAGGAAAAAAATCCGCCTGACCCCTCGGACTTCCCGGCCTTCGGGGGCGGGTTATTGATATCTTCTAGAGAAGGAAGGTCCTCCGAGACATCTTCGCCGGAGTCCGTTTTAAAGAGCGGGACTCCAAAGATGCTGACCACATTTTGCCCGCTCAGTCTTCCCCGGGCCTCTTCTCCTTCGATTGGGGTTTCGGTGACGAAATAAGATAGGGGGTTAAGGTAACTGAGAAAGCCGGACCGTTCGTCTTGTCTCCTCCTGGAACTGGAGGCCATTAAGGAATCTATCGTTCCCTCTTTGGTCTCTTCAGGGCGGAAAACTACCCCAGGGAGCTTGACATCTACCCGGTGCCTTTTCCTCAGATCGCCCTTGAGCCATTTCTGAAACCGCTCGTCTAATGCCTTGGCGTAGAGCTCTTCCTTGATTTTTCCTTGGACCTCGGAGAGGGATAAAAGTCGGCCGGCCTCGCGCCCCTCCAGCTTGATTAGATGTATTCCCAGGCTCGTACGCAGGGGTTGGCTTATCTCCCCCACAGATAACTTGTTAAACGCAATCTCTTCAATCTGCTTGAGCAAGCTATCACGGCCGATCCAGCCGATATCTCCTCCTTCCGCGGCACCCGCACCCTCGGAGTACTCCTGGGCCAACCCGGCGAAGTCGCCGCCGGCGGTGAGCCGGCTACGGATGCCAAGCATCCTTTGCATAACCTCTTTTTCGCGCTCGGGTGGCGCTCCCTCAGGCAGGGAAAACAGGATATGGCGCAGCCGAACTCTCTCTTGGGTCGTGAACTGCTTCGGATTCAACCGATAATAGCGCTCCACGTCTTCGGAGGTAATGTTGACTCTCTTGCGCACTTGACGGTTAATGATCTCATTCTTTTCAATTTCAGCCCGTATCGAAGCCCGGTAATTCTCCATCGTCGTCCCTTCGCGCTTCAGGGCTTCCACCAACTCCTCATCCCGGAGTCGATTTCTCTCCTTAATCCGGTCGATGTAACGGTCTATATCCTCTTCGCTGATCATTACCCCTGCAAGCTGCACCTCCGCCGCCAGGAGCTTTTCCGTGATGAACTGCTCCAGCACCTCCTGATCGTCTTTCTCGATGCGGTTTAAATCTCCGGTCGGGAAATCACGCCCCATCTTGGTCCTGGCATACTCTTTAAAGCTGGTGAGAGTATAGGGCTCCCCGTCAATCACCACGACCACCTGCTCAACGACCTTGGCCATGAGGGGAGAAAGATGAGGAGAGAGAAGGGCGCCGGTGAGAATGAGGGCATAGGTGATCCTCAGCCTCAGCATGGGGAAAACAACCGGGAAGAATTTCTTAATGAGTTGCAAAGCTATTACCCCCCGCCGCAGGGGAAAAGGGAAGAAACAGGGACAGAAAGAGGTTACCAAAATAGCCCAAACACCGCAAGTCTTATGTGGGTGTCCAAGTCCTATGTGCTCCTGTTTCCTTAAACTCAAATTACAAATTCAGCAACTTTGTATTGATTCGGCATGAAAAGGCCTCTGGAGCAAACAAGTTGGTCGATCTGGCGGTCGGTGGCCTCGAATTCGGGCCGAAGACGGGTTTCCCGCGTGGCGTACCGAAGAATTCCGGCAGCTCCACCCATATCAGCCCACTTAC
>MGRY01000153.1:6633-7312 GCA_001799045.1 Deltaproteobacteria bacterium RIFCSPLOWO2_02_56_12
AATTTTGATGAGTTCGCGATAAATCTGCCCACCATCTTTGATACCATGGCGCGCAGGAAGGAGCCAGTGCTGATAGAAAGGGAGGGGCAGATTTATCGACTTGAGCTTGAGCAAGCGCAACCGCCCGAGAATATCTGGAGTAGCTATGACCCGGAAAAAGTAAGACGCGGGTTAAAGAAAAGCGCCGGAGCTCTAGCTGGAGTAGACCGCGAGACTCTCCTTCGCGACATGCATGAGGCTCGAGAGCAGGCTAGTCATGGGCGTCCTGCCTAGTTCATGCCCTATCTTATCGACACCGACTGGGTAATCGACCTGCTGGCTAGCGTCCCAGAAGCCGTACAACTCCTTGACCGTCTAGCTCAAGACGGTATCGCCATCAGCATTATCACTTATATGGAAGCCTACCAGGGAGTAGAGAGAAGCCCTCATCCTGAGGAGGCGCAAAATAAACTGAGCGCCTTATTGGATTCCCTACCCGTGGTCTCTCTTAGTCCCGCTGTGGCCCAACGATGCGCCCGTTTAAGAGAGACGCTGAGAAAACAGGGCAAGCGGGTGAATGCGCGATCTCTTGACCTCATCATTGCTGCCACTGCGCTCGAATATAACCTCACGCTGGTAACCCGCAATACCGAAGACTATGCAGATGTTCCCGGCCTGAAACTCTATCGCTCAAGCTAGC
>MGRY01000154.1 GCA_001799045.1 Deltaproteobacteria bacterium RIFCSPLOWO2_02_56_12
CCTCTCGACAAACAGCGTAAAAGGTTGTGTACTTGCCTTTGAACCCATAGGAAAAAGAAGTATCGAACATGGAAAGTTTCCGTGGCCAAAGAGAGGCCTTCGGGCAGCCGGGCATTGAGCCCCGGTGGACCCATGGAGGCAAAGACGGGGTAGGGACGGCGTACGCGGCCCCCAGCCGGATCTGGTTCACGCTCTGGAACGGCATCGTTACGGAGGTCTATTATCCGACCATAGACCGGCCGCAAATCCGCGACCTGCAATTCTTGGTCACCGATAGGGAGAGTTTTTTTCACGAGGAGAAGCGGCACCTGCTAACCAAGGTGGAACGTCTGTCCCGTCATGCCTTGGAATATCGAATAACTAATACCGACCCGGAGGGGCGCTACACCATTGTCAAAGATATCCTCACTGACCCGCACCTCTCTTGTGTGCTTCAGCGCACCCGCCTCGCCGGTGATCAACATTTTTTATCGCGGCTCCGGCTCTATATTCTGTGCGCTCCCCACATCGAAGTAGGGGGCCGGGGTAACAATGCTTATGTGGTAGAAGTTGCGGGCCGACAGATTCTTGCTGCCGAGAAACGCGGGACCTGGCTGGCGCTGGCGGCCACAGCTCCATTTGCCCGCCTTTCCTGCGGTTACGTGGGTCGGAGCGATGGGTGGACAGACCTTGCGGATAACTTTCAAATGGATTGGGAGTTCGACTGCGCGCTCGATGGCAACGTGGCGCTCACCGGAGAACTAGACTTGAAGAATCGTAAGGAGTTCACGGTGGGACTAGCCTTGGGGGAGAGCCTCCACAACGCAGCGACGACGCTCTTTCAAGCGCTCGGAATCCCTTTTAGAGAGCAGCGGAAACGGTACAGAGAACAATGGAACCGCCCCTGCAAGAAAATCCTGCCTCTGGAGAAGGTATCGAGCGACAGGGGGCACCTGTATCATGGAAGCTTTAGTCTGTTGCTTGCCCACGAGGATAAGACCTACCCGGGCGCTCTCATCGCCTCGCTCTCCATTCCTTGGGGAGAGGCGAAGGGCGACGAAGATATGGGGGGATACCACCTGGTCTGGACTCGAGACATGGTCAACAGCGCCATGGGTCTGCTTGCCGCGGGAAATACCGAGACTGCCTTTCGCGGGCTCATCTATCTTGCCGCAAGCCAGCAGGGGGATGGAGGTTTCCCGCAAAACTTCTGGATCAATGGAGAGCCGTACTGGCGCGGCATCCAGCTTGACGAAGTGGCATTCCCCATTTTACTTGCCTGGCGCCTACGCCGTGAAAACGCCCTTCGAGACTTCGATCCTTACTCGATGGTGATGCGGGCCGCGAGCTACCTCATCCGCCACGGTCCCGCCACCCAGCAGGAGCGTTGGGAGGAAGCCAGCGGGTACTCGCCTTCCACGCTGGCATCGAACATCGCAGCGCTCATCTGCGCCGCTTCTTTTGCGCGCGAGCGTAGAGACAGCGCCACGGCTGAGTTTCTCGAAGGATACGCCGATTTCCTCGAATGCCACGTTGAAGCCTGGACGGTCACCACCGAGGGAACGTTGGTTCCTGAAATTCAACGGCACTTTATCAGGATTCATCCGGTGGACGTCTATAACCCATGCCCCGATGAGGACCCCAACCACGGAGACCTCACCATTTCCAACCGGCCGCCGAAAGCTCAGACGGAATTCCCGGCTAAGGAAATCGTCGACGCAGGTTTCCTCGAACTCGTGCGATACGGAATTCGTCGACCCGCCGACTCGCTCATCGTGGATTCCCTGCGCGTCGTGGATGGTGTTCTCAAGGTGGAAACGCCCTTTGGCCCGTGCTGGCGTCGCTACAATCATGATGGTTATGGGCAACGTGAGGACGGCGGATCGTTCGATGGATGGGGGAAAGGGCGAGCCTGGCCGCTCCTGACCGGGGAGCGGGGTCACTATGAGCTGGCTGCCGGACAGAATGTAAAATCGTTCATCCTGGCGATGGAAGGCTTTTCCTCCGGCACTGGTTTGCTGCCAGAGCAGATCTGGGATGAAGCGAATCGTCCCAAAGTCTACATACGCTTGGGAAGACCCACCGGATCGGCCATGCCGCTCATGTGGGCCCATGCTGAGTACATCAAGCTCCTTCGCTCGGTATACGACGGGCAGGTTTTCGACCTTATCCCGGAGGTTGCAAACCGCTACATCAAAAACAGCAAGAGCTGCAAACCTCTGGAGATATGGAAGCCCAACCGGCAGGTGTGCACGGTGAAGAAGCGCACTACCCTGCGTATTATGGCGCCGGCCCCTTTTCGGCTTCACTGGTCGGGTAATGATTGGCAGACCGTGGAGGATACGCTGTCCTTCCCCACATCCCTTGGGATTGAGTTTGTGGATATCCCGGTGGCCGAAACCCCGCATGCTCCGATTCGTTTTACCTTCTTCTGGACAGGGAGCGGGCGCTGGGAAGGACGCGACTATGAGGTGGCCGTTCAGTCTTAGAAAGTCATTGCCGAGTTGTCTTCATGGCTATTTTCGTGAGAAGGAAAAAATGATGAACCCGCTGAAGGAATTACCGGGCTTCGGCCAGTCCATGGAGGAGAAACGGAAAAACATTCTTGCCGGAAAAGTGAATCGGCAGCGTCTGACCCTGGGAAAGTATGAGGGTCGGATAAAAAAACGGTTGCGCACATGGCAGGAGGACAAGTTTGCCTGTAGACTTTGGCGCAAAGACCCGACTCTGTGGTTTCCCAAAGCTGTACCTGAAATTAGCGACCGTTTGGGCTGGCTGACGCTGCCCGAAGCAATGCAAGAGGAGAGCGAAAGGCTTAGGGCATTCGCAGAGGAGGCGAAGGCGGATGAAATACGTCATGGTGTCCTTCTGGGGATGGGCGGTTCCAGCCTGGCGCCGGAGGTTTTCCAGCGGACTTTTGGCAACCGGCAGGGTTACCCCGAACTCATTGTGCTTGATAGCACTCACCCCGCTGCTGTGAAGGCCGTTGAGGCGCAGGTGGATCTCCGCCGCACCTTGTTTTTGGTCTCCAGTAAGTCAGGCACAACCACAGAGATGCTCTCTTTCTTCCGCTACTTCTGGGAGAAGGTGTGTCACGTGACCTATCAACCAGGGCAGCACTTTGTCGCCGTGACTGATCCAGGCACGCCGCTTGAAAAGCTGGCATGTGAAAGGGATTTTCGGTCGATTTTTAAGTCGACGCCGGATGTGGGAGGGCGCTATTCGGCCCTGACTTTTTTTGGCCTTGTCCCGGCCGCGCTTATTGGCCTGGATGTAGGACGGCTGTTGGATCGGGCCTGGACTATGGTTGAAGCCTCAGCCTTTTGCGTGCCTGAAGCGGATAATCCCGGCCTGGCTCTCGGGGCAGCGTTGGGGGAACTGGCGTTGTCCGGTCGGGACAAGCTTACCTTCGTTGCCTCGTCGTCGCTGGAGGCCTTTCCGGCTTGGATCGAGCAGCTCGTCGCCGAGAGCACGGGAAAAGAGGGCAAAGGCATTGTCCCCGTTATTGACGAGCTCCCTCGGTCGCCCGAGTTCTACGGCGCGGATCGACTCTTCGCCTGCTTGCTGATGGAAGGAGACGACAACCAAGGGCTGGGTGAGAAGATTACAGCGCTTGAAGCTGCCGGTCACCCGGTGATCCACATTCGTCTCAAGGAAAAGGCCGATCTCGCTCAGGAGTTTTTTCGCTGGGAGGTTGCGGTAGCCGCTGCCGGCGCAGTCATGGGCATCCATCCCTTTAATCAACCGGATGTACAACTCGCGAAGGAGCTGGCGAGTAAGGCGATGGATAAAAAGGGCAGAGGAAAGACAGCAGCTAAAAATCGGGGCGAAGAAGTGGCTGGCGCAAATCACCAGGCCCTGCGGCAGCTCCTCTCCGACTGGTTGGCAAAGGCACAGGCGGGCGACTACGCAGCCGTGCAGGCGTACCTTAGGCCGACGCCTGAGACCACAGCCCTCCTTCAGGCGGTCCGTGTCGCTCTGGGAGACCGCATGCATCTGGCAACGACGCTTGGCTACGGTCCGCGCTTTCTCCATTCAACGGGCCAGCTCCACAAAGGGGGACCTAATACGTGCCTTATCTTGCAGCTTGTCGATGAGCCGGCGGACGACCTGGCGGTCCCCGAGACCAACTATACCTTTGGTTCTTTGATTCATGCCCAGGCCCTGGGCGATTACCAGGCGCTTAAACAGCGGGGGCGTCGCGTACTGCGTATCCGACTGGGGGAGGATACGTCTAAGGGACTAAAGTTTGTGCTAAAGGCTCTAGGCTGAAGAACTGCCGGAGTATCGCGTGCGCTTCCGTCGAACACTGCATCAAGAGGGATGAGGGTGATTTACTGAGCCAAGGAGGTTGGTCACATGAAGATCGGAATGATCGGTTTGGGGCGCATGGGCGCGAACATGACGGAGCGCCTCTTACGAGGCGGCCACAGGGTGGTATGTTACGACCGGAATCCTGAGGCCATCCGGCAAGTGGCCGAGAAGAGTGCTGTGGGGGTTGATTCCCTGGCTCTGCTGGCCGAACAGTTGGCCCCGCCCCGGGTGGTATGGCTGATGGTTCCTTCAGGCGACCCGGTGGACCAGACGATCCAGTCACTGATACCTCGCTTGAAGCCTGATGATGTGATTGTGGATGGCGGCAACAGCTACTACAAGGATACCTTGCGCCGGGCGGCAATGCTTAAAGAAAAGGGACTTTACTTTGTGGATGTGGGGACCAGCGGGGGGATATGGGGGCTCTCGGAAGGGTACAGCTTGATGATTGGGGGCGACTCGGAAGTGATCGACCGGCTTAAGCCTATCTTTCAGACTCTGGCTCCCGGGCCGGATAAAGGTTGGGGACGCGTTGGACCAAGCGGCGCGGGCCACTTCGTCAAGATGATCCACAATGGCATCGAATACGGGCTCATGCAGGCCTTTGCCGAAGGATTCGCTCTCATGGAACGCAAGACTGAGTTCAAGTTGGACCTCTGCCAGGTTGCCGAAATCTGGCGCAGTGGGAGCGTCGTCCGCTCGTGGCTGTTGGATCTAATCGCCAAGGCTTTAGCCGAAAACCCGGATCTGCATGGGATTATGCCCAATGTGGCGGATTCTGGCGAGGGCCGCTGGATGGTTTTCGAAGCGGTCGACCTGGCTGTGTCGGCGCCGGTGATTACGCTCTCACTCCTGCAGCGGCTCCGCTCGCGGGATGAAGACTCTTTTGCGGATAAACTGCTTGCCATGATGCGGCACGAATTTGGCGGCCACCCTCTAAAGAAGGAGGAATAACGTTGTCCCCAGCTCAATCGGGTGCCAGGGAAAATGCCGACTCTTGCACGATGGTCATCTTCGGCGCTTCGGGCGATCTGACCAGGCGTAAGCTCATCCCCGCTTTGTACAACTTGTCGGTGGAGCAGCGATTGCCCGCTGGATTTTCACTGTTAGGCTATGGCCGAAGCGAGATGGGCGACGAAGAATTTCGCCGCAAGATGCGCGATGCCGTTAAAGAATTCTCGCGCCCTGGGGTAGAGAGCGAGCCCGCGTGGGGGAGTTTTGCGCAGGGTCTCTATTATCTCGCCGGCGACTACGAGGAATCCAAAGGGTACCTGCGACTCAAGGAATTTCTGGCTAAGATCGACCGTGAACGTTCCAACCGTGGGAATAAAATCTTTTACCTCGCGACCCCGCCCGATTTGTATGCCCCTGTGATTCAGCAGATTGCGGCTGCGGGCCTGGCGGGTAAAGGGGCGCGGGACGCCGGCTGGACTCGGATCGTTATTGAAAAGCCATTTGGCAGCGACCTGGAGAGCGCGCGGGCATTGAGCCGCGAGCTGCACGAGGTGTTCGACGAGGAGCAGGTCTATCGGATTGATCACTACCTGGGCAAAGAGACCGTGCAGAACATTTTGGTCTTTCGCTTCGGCAATGCGGTCTTTGAGCCTATTTGGAACCGGCGCTACGTCGATCATGTGCAAATTACGGCCGCCGAAAGCGTAGGCGTCGAGGGGCGGGGAGGGTATTACGAAAAAGCGGGGGTGATGCGGGACATGTTTCAGAATCACCTGCTCCAGCTCCTTTGCCTGACGGCGATGGAGCCCCCGATATCATTCGCGGGCGATGCGGTGCGGGATGAAAAGGTTAAGGTGCTCCGTTCGATTCGTTCTGTTGCGAGCCAGGAGATGGCTCAGGTTGCCGTGCGCGGCCAGTACGGTCAAGGCCTCCTCGGCGGCCAAAAGGTGAGGGCCTACCGCGAAGAGCCGGGGGTTGCGCCAGATTCGACGACAGAGACCTACGCTGCTGTCAAATTCTTCATAGATAACTGGCGCTGGGAAGGTGTCCCCTTTTACCTGCGCTCCGGGAAGCGGCTGCCTGAGAGGGTAACAGAGATTGCCATCCAGTTTAGGCGGCCGCCGCTCTTATTGTTTAATGCGTGCCCGGTCGAGCAAGTGAGCCCGAATGTCCTGAGACTGCGCATCCAACCTGATGAGGGAATTGCGCTCACCTTTGAAGTCAAGTCGCCCGGCCCTGATATTTGCGTAAGCTCGCTTAGCCTGGACTTTAATTATCAAGCTGCCTTTGGGTTATCTCCCCCGGACGCATACGAAACGCTCCTGATAGATTGTATCCGGGGAGATTCAACCCTGTTCACCCGGCATGACTGGGTGGAATTGGCTTGGTCTCTGATCACCCCGCTGC
>MGRY01000155.1 GCA_001799045.1 Deltaproteobacteria bacterium RIFCSPLOWO2_02_56_12
TCCTCAGCAACCTGTTCAGCTGTCAGTCCTGCCTTCAGAAGCTCTAAGGCATCGGCCACGAGCACGCGTGTGCCTCTAAAAATCATTCGTCCTCCACACACCCGGGTATCAGCAACGAGATGGTGACCGATTTCGATACGACTCATGAGAGTCCCCCCAGAGGAAAAAGAATACGGCAAAGATATAGCCAAGACAAGCGCAGGCAGAGGCCTTAGCTTGAGCCGCCTTACGGCAGTTTGTAGGCGCTGTACTCGATCAGCTTCGCGATATTGTGCTCCAACTCCCCTTCCCACTTTTCCAGGAGAATATCTGCCGGACACTTTCCCTGAAACAGCAGATCCTTGAGCGGCTTTAGATAGATGGTCTCATCATCGCCGTTCTCGTCCGGCGCCCCTTGCCGCTTTAATCCTTCCCAGGCGATTTGCAAGAGTTCCTTGGCAAGATCGAGAAGGGAAAAACGGCGGATGCGCGCCGCCAGCGCATAACGATGGGAGTCATGGTAGAGCGCCATTCTTTCATCCCAGGACCAACCTTTTACCAGGTCCCACGCCGCCTGAAGGCAATCGGGGTCATAATAGACCCCCTTAATCAGCGCGGGCAAGGCCGGCATCAGTTCCGGCGCTTGACTGTCTGCGGAGCGGAACTCCATGTACCGCTTGATCCTCACCTCGGGAAATAGCGTCGTCAGGTGGAGATCCCAGTCCTCTATTGTTGCGGAGTGTCCTTTGTGGCCGTGTGCGAGAAAGTGGCGGAATGGAATTCCACTAAAGTCGAGATAATCCCCGTCGCGGATAATCAAATACATCGGCACATCCAGGGCATACTCCACATAATGGGCAAAAGAGACATCGGGGGAGAAGGCGAAAGCCAGCAGGCCACAACGATCCTTGTCCGTCTCCGTCCAGATATGCCCCCGAAAGCTCTTGTAGCCGTTGAGACGCCCATCACAGATGGGAGAGTTGGCAAAAATGGCCGTGATGAGAGGAGCAAGCCCCATGCCCGTGCGAAACTTTGCCATCGCGTCTTTCTCATCGCTGTAGTCGATGTTGGCTTGAACGGTGGCGGTCTGTTTCATCATTCGGTGACCCAGCGTCCCAACTTTCTCCATGTAGGGTCCCATGATCCGGTAGCGTTTCTTCGGCACCCATTCGATTTCCCCGAGAGGGCTGACCGGCTGAATCCCCAACCCCAGGAAGACCACCCCCATCCTCCCCGCCACCTCCAGCAGCTCACGGATATGCCGGGCGAACTCCGCCTGGCTGCAGTGAATGCTCTCGCAGGGTTCGCCGGCGAGCTCGATCTGCCCGCCGGGCTCTAAATGGATTTGCGCCTTTTCCCGGATGAGAGCGATCACATGGCCTTCATCCTCTTGCGGCTCCCAGTTGTATTCCTCGATCAACGCCCTGAGGATCGCCTCCACTCCGCGCGGGCCCGAGTAGGGGATGGCCTTGCCGCTTCGGCGTTCTATTCCCACCTTTTCATACTCGGTCCCCACGCGCCATTGCCGACGGGGCTTGCCCGAGCTGTGAAAAAATTCTTCCAGCTCTTCTTTATTACGAATGGGGGACATAGGCGCGGATGTTCTGTTGAAAGGGAGGCGTAATCACACCTTTCTCCGTGATAATAGCCGACACCAGGTCGTGGCAAGTAATATCAAAAGCAGGGTTCAGGATGCGCACTCCCCTCGGGGTGACGGGGCGGCCGAAGATGTGGGATACCTCCCGAGGATTTCTCTGCTCGATCGGGATCTCCCCCCCCGAAGGACAATTGAGATCAATGGAAGAGGTGGGGCCAGCCACATAAAACGGGACATTGTGGCGCCGCGCCAGCACGGCGATGCCGTAGGTTCCGATCTTATTGGCTACGTCGCCGTTGGCGGCCACCCGGTCGCAACCCACGACCACCGCATCGACCTTGCCGTGCTGCATGAAGTAACCGACCATGTTGTCGGTGAGAAGGGTTACCGGGATCCTGTCTTTCTTGAGCTCCCAGGCCGTAAGCCGCGCGCCCTGGAGAAAAGGGCGGGTCTCGCCGGCCAGCACTTCGACCTCTTTCCCCGCTTCCTTCATCGCCCGGATCACGCCAAGGGCTGTTCCGTATCCGGCAGTGGCCAGCGCCCCGGCGTTGCAGTGCGTCAGAATGCGACGTGCATTTCCAAGCAATTTGGCGCCGAATTTTCCCAGAAGGCGGTTCGCCGCAATATCCTCCTCGTGGATCTTCAGCGCTTCCTCCTTGAGGAGCCGCTTCACCGCCTCCACCCCCAAGTTCCTTTTCTCGATATAGACCCTGCGCATGCGCTCCAGGGCCCAAAAGAGGTTCACAGCGGTTGGCCGCGTCTTAGCAAGGGTCCGAAAGATGCGCTCGATCTCGCGGTCGAAATTCTTCCCCTTAACCCACAGGGCTCCCAGAGCCACCCCCATCGCCGCCGCTACCCCAATGGCCGGCGCGCCGCGGATCACCATATCCCGAATGGCCTGGGCCACCTGGGAGTAGTCGCGATAGGTACGATAGACCTCTCTTCCCGGCAAAAGTCGCTGATCAAGCATAACCACATGGTTATTATTCCATTGAATAGTTTTAACGGCCATCGATGAATTTCCTATTTTAGCGGAGGTTGAGTATATTAGGGAGAAGAAGGGAGCGTCAAGGGCCGTCCATGGATCTCACCACTATTTTAGGTTATCTCTCCGGCCTCTATTTCATTAAGCCGGATCTGGACTCCGCTACTCTCTTACGCACAACCGCTCTGGTTCACGCCATTGACGCGCTTCTGTGCAGCCTGATCGCCAGCCAACGCGGCCGTAACCAGCAGACCTGGACTGTCGCTGGTTTGCTGTTGGGGATTTGGGCCCTCGGCATCCTCTTTTTTCTTCCGCATAAAGAAAAGAGCGACAAAATCTCTTGACGGGTTTTTCCCTTTAATCGCCCAGGGCAATGACATAGGCCATGGCATAGCTCTCGGTATGAGTGATGGAAAGGGACCAATGCTTGATCCCAAGCTGCCGGGCAAATGCAGAGGTCTTATTATGAAGATAGATCTCGGGTTTCCCTCCCGGCGAGGGAAGGGCTTCGATCTCCTGCCAGCTGACTTTTGAACCCCACCCTCTCCCCAAGGCCTTCATCACTGCCTCTTTGACGGCAAAGCGGCCGGCATAACTCTCGTACTTGCCCTGCTGCTTCCCCTCGCAGTACTCGATCTCTTTTTTGGTATAGACGCGGGCCCGGAATCTCCGCCCAATGGCGCGGTCTTCCAACGCATGCCGGATCCGCGCCACTTCAATCATATCAAGGCCCACGTTCACGATCATGCCACGAGATTAACTTCGCTCCCGTGCGAGTGTCAATGGCAGCCCATTCCGGAGGCGCTATCTCGAAAGGCCGGCCCAACGACCTGTTTAGAGTTGACTGGCAGGATTGGTTGGCATAAGAATTATTTCCGGAGGAGGAATCGCCGCCGTGCTCAAGCGTCTCGCGTTGATCTTGATCCTTTCTTTTGTCTTCGGACTCTCGTCCATCGCCACAAAGGCCTGGGGCCAAAAAGGAGTTATCAAGATTGCCACCCAGTCCCCCCTTTCGGGAGAGCAGGCGGCTCTTGGCGAGCACATCAAGCTAGGGGCGCAACTTGCGGCTGAAGAGGCGGTTAAAACTTTCAAGGCGCTCGGCTTTAACCTAGTCTTTGTCCCTTACGATGATCAGGCAAAGCCCGAGGTCGGCGTGGCGAATGCGAGAAATATTGCAGCCGATCCTGATATCCTGCTCATCGTGGGTCATTTCAACTCAGGCGTGGCCCTCCCCTCCTCGGAGATTTATAAAGACACCATGTTGGCAATGATCTCGCCCGCCAATACCGCCACCGAGATCACCGATCGCGGTTATCCAAACGTCAACCGCGTTTGCGGCCGGGACGACGTCCAGGGACCGATAGGCGCCGGATTTGCCGCGCAGGATCTCAAAGTCAAATCCGTTTATATCGTGCATGACAAGACCCTCTACGGCCAGGGAGTGGCTGATGCCTTCCGGGACGAAGCCGCGAAGTTCGGCCTCAAAATTTTGGGTTACGACGGGACTGAGGAGCGTGCCAACTTCGGGCCGATGATCATCCCAATGAAAGCCAAAAACCCGGATCTGGTCTATTTCGGCGGGATCTATCATCAGGGAGGCCTGCTCCTGAAACAAATACGGGAAAAAAGAGTGAACTCCATCTTTATGGGGCCGGACGGACTGGACTCTTCGGAGATGGTGAAAATCGCCGGGCAGCAGGTGGCCGGCGCCTACTATACGACCGTGGCCGGGCCCATGGATGCCTATCCGGAGTCAGCCGCGTTTGCGAAGAGATTCAAGCAGCGCTTCGGCAAAGAGGTCGAGTCCTTCGGAATGTATGGTTATGACGCGGCCATGGTTGGCCTGAAGGCGATCGAGCAGACAATCCAGTCCCTTGGAGGGAAAAAGCCGACGCGGCGCCAGGTGGCAACGGCCATTAGAAAGTTCAAAAACTATAGGGGGATAACCGGATCCATCGCCTTCGACGAAAAGGGAGACCCGGTCAAAGCCAAGTACTTCGTACTCAAATTCGAAAAGGCGCAATACCCCGGAAAAGTTGTCAAGGTTGTCGAGCAAGCGGCGCCGCAGAAAAAGAAGCTCTAGTGCTGGGCCCATCAACTTCGCCGCCATATTTTCTCAAACCTTAGGAACATTCAGAACATGAAGAAGAAAACCCGGGTAGCCATCCTTTGCGGCGGGAAATCGGCGGAACACGAAATTTCGCTCCAGTCAGCCAGGAACATCTTCGAAGCCATTGATCGGAAAAAATACCAGGTCCGCTTGATCGGCATCAGCAAGAAGGGTCAGTGGACTGTGATCGAAACTTCCCGGAAAGGCTGGCCCAAGTCGATCCCCTCCGTCAAGGCAAACAAAAGTCTCGCGTTGGCCCCCGGGAGAAAGACGGGTCCCCTGGTTGGGCTCTCAGGCCGGGAAGCCGTAGGCCGTGTGGACGCGGTCTTTCCGGTCCTGCACGGCCCCTTTGGCGAAG
>MGRY01000156.1:0-6936 GCA_001799045.1 Deltaproteobacteria bacterium RIFCSPLOWO2_02_56_12
CCCAACAACCCCTCCAGCCCCATAGTCGGTTTTTTCTTCTGCGACTTAAAGACCAGATAGCCGACCAGCAGAATGAATGCGCTCAGTGTAGCGACAGCAGTAAAAATAATCGAGCGATCCACTGCTAAATCCGAACTTTCCGTATCAAACAGGAGCAGAGAGCCGAGCCCAAGGGCAATCGCCCCGCCGATCCCCAAGACGCCAAAGCTGGGCAGGAAGGCCTCTCCTATCAGAAGGGCGATCCCGAGCAGTATCAACAGGAGACCCGCATAATTGATAGGCAGAATCTGGAAGGAGGTCAAGGCCAGAAGCAGAGCGATTCCCCCTGCCACCCCAGGGAAAATCACCCCCGGATGGGAAAACTCCATGTAGATGCCCAGGATGCCCGCCATGAGGAGGAGATAGGCGATGTTGGGGTCGGAAAGGATGTTGATGATTTTCTGCTTAAGACCCATCTCAAACCGCTCTACCCGAACCCCCTTCAAGGAGAGTACCTGATCGCGGCCGTCCACATCCACCTTTTTCCCATCGGCCTGCTGCAACAGATCATCAATATCCTTGGCCACAATATCGATAACGTTTTTCTTTAAGGCCTCCTTCTCGGTAATGGATACGCTTCGCCGCACGGCCTGAATCGCCCACTCCGTATTGCGCCCCCGCTTCTGAGCGATAGCCTCGCTAAAGGAGGCGGTAAAGTTTTCGATCTTCTCCCCCATTACCCCTTTTACCTCTTGCCCTCCCCCGGCCACAGGATGAGCGGCGCCGATATTAGTTCCAGGCGCCATGGCGGCGATATGGGCGGACAGAGTAATAAAAACTCCGGCCGATCCTGCGCCGGCGCCGCTGGGCGCGACATAAACTATTACCGGAACCGACGCCCCCAAGATGTCCTTGACAATGGAGCGGGTCGAGGTCAAAAGCCCGCCGGGCGTATCGAGCTGAATAATCAAGGCCCTGGCCCCTTTAGAGCGCGCCCGGCCGATACTCTCGCGAATAAAATCATCCACCGAGGGATTAATCCCCCCATCGATCACGATAAGGTCCACGTGCGGCCCGGAGGCCTCTTTTGGCTGGGCCGCCACGGAAAGACCGCCGATGATGAGGGCAGCAAACAGCCCAAATTTAAGCGGAAGGAGTCTTGAGCTCCTTAAGAACTTTCTTGATATCTTCCCAAACAAGTTTTTTATCTCCCGGGTTACGTAAGAGGTATGCTGGATGGAACGTCGGCATGAGCTTTATCCCATGATAATCATGCCAGATCCCCCTGAGCCTCGTAATGGCGACTTTGCTTTTCAAAAGGGACTGGACCGCGAACTTACCCAAAGCAACAATGATTTGCGGCTGCACCAGCTCGATCTGCTTCTTCAAAAATGGCTCACAGGACTCCACCTCATCGGGCTCCGGATTACGGTTTTCCGGCGGACGACACTTAACGACGTTGGCGATATAAACATCTTCTCTCTTTAGCCCCATGCCTTTGGTAATAATATCCGTGAGGAGCTGCCCCGCGCGCCCCACAAAGGGCTCCCCTTGCAAATCCTCATCCCTGCCCGGCCCTTCACCTATGAACATAAGCTTCGCCTTAGCATTCCCTACACCGAATACGACGTGGGTGCGGCCAGGCCAGAGTTTACAGCGGCGGCAATCACCGATAGCCGCACGAAGCTCTTCCAGGGATTTTGCCTGAGAGGCAGGAGCGCAGTCGGAAAACAGGTTGCCTTCTAATCCTCCGAGCAGGCCCTCCCCGGGCGTCTCCTCCGGTTTTCTTTCGATCCCGCGACCCCTCGGCAAAAGCCGGATTCCAGCTCGCCCATGGAACTCTACATGGCGGCGCAGCGACGCCGCCATAACCCTTAGTTCCTCGCGATCTCCCTCCAGAGCCATTCCGAATTCCTTGCAAGAAATATCTTAACACCAACCCTGCGTCGGTGGCAATGATTATTGGAGCCAGCTCACTGCCGGGAAGGAATAGCAGAAGCGGTTCCCTCCTCAACGGGCCTCTTTCAACTGATTAAGGTAGAGAGACCGCAGCCCGGTGAAAAAAGAGAGCGTTTCAGGCCAGAGATAGTCCGGATAGGTGTTGGTCGAAGGCTGAAACGAAGCGCCCTGATAGAGCAGCGTTACCTCGCCATAGATCCCGGCGCTGAGGTAGATACGGTGAGAGGCGCCCTTTGTCGAGGCAAGAACTATTTTCCCTCCATCCAGGTAGCCGGGATCGATATTGACCTGCCGTCCTTTTTTCTCGTCTTCCCTCCATTGATAGCCCTTTTCCAACTCCTGGGTCTTGAGCTTGATTTCCGCCAGTGACTCCGGAGATATCAAGGGCGCGAAAGAAACAAACCTGCGCAGGAGTCCAGAACCCATCTCGTTTTTGTAATAATCCGTCACCGCCCATGGAAGGCTCCCGCTGGTGGAATCGGTGGCGCCAAAAAGAGCCCTCATTGCCTGTTCCACCGAAGCGAAGAGCTCCTCGCGGCGGGAAAGCAGGGCGACAAACAGCTTGACCGGTTTAGGCTCTCTTGGGATGCCCATTAAAAAACGAGACAAAGTTCAAATCGTTCAAAGGTTCAAACCGTTGAACTGCTTGAACAGCTTGAACTTCTCATTCTTTTTCTCTTCGTTTTTTCAGCGCGATGAGGTAATCGTAGATTCTATCCGCCAGCTCGTCCTTGCTCATCAGGGGAAGCGGATGAACGGCGCCCCTCCGGTCCAAAAGGGTAGCGATGTTGGTATCCCCATCGAACCCGCTGCCTTCCTTGGTGACGTCGTTGGCCACGATCAGGTCCAGATTTTTCTCGCGCAGCTTCTTTTTTGCGTTGGCAATCAACGACTCCGTCTCGGCGGCAAAACCTACAAGTATCTGCCCGTTTTTTTTCATGCCGAGCTCACGCAAAATATCCGGGTTGGGTTTCAAGTTAAGCCGCAAAGTCCCCTTTCCTTTCTTGATCTTCTTAGCGACGAACTTCTCCGGGTGATAATCTGCTACCGCGGCAGCCATTAAAACCGCCGTCGCGCCGGAATACCCTTGGAGAATCGCCTGCCGCATCTCGGCAGCAGTCTGCACCGGGATCAGCCGGACTCCTGCGGGAGGGGAAAGCGAGGTCGGCCCGCTCACGAGGGTAACTTCCGCCCCCCTCCTCACGCCTGAGCGTGCCAGCGCATAACCCATTTTTCCCGAAGATCGATTGGAGATATAACGGACCGGATCCAGCGGCTCGTGATTGGGACCGGCAGTAATGAGGAACCTTTCACCTGCTAAGTCCTTTTTTTTTAGCAATCCCTGGATCTGCTCAACGATATCTTGGGGCTCCGGCAGGCGCCCCTTCCCTTCGTAGCCGCAGGCAAGATAGCCCTCCACCGGTTCCATGAAGTGGTAGCCGAGCCTTTTGAGCTTACGAATGTTCTCCTGCAAGATAGGATTTTCATACATATGGACGTTCATGGAAGGCGCGATCAACACCGGCGCCCTGGTCGCCATCAGGACGGTGGTCAGCAGATCATCGGCGACGCCGGAGGCGATCTTGCCGATTATATTTGCCGTAGCGGGGGCGATGACCAAAAGATCGGCCTGATCCGCGAGGTTAATGTGTCCTATCTCAGATTCCTGTGTCAGACTGAATATCTCGGTTGCGACAGGGCGGCCGGAGAGGGCTTGGAACGTCAACGGCGTCACAAACTCCATGGCCCCCCGGGTCATCATGACCTGAACCGCAAAACCCTCCCGGACAAGCAGACGGACCAGTTCCACCGCCTTATAACAGGCAATCCCGCCTGAAACACCCAGAACGACTGTCCTTGTCCCTTTCTCTCCCTTTTCTGCCACGCTCCCAAGATAGCTAATTACCCAGGAGTTTGCAAACTTTTTAGCGGATAAGATCCCTTATGAAGGGTAGATTCTTTCTGCCCTTTTTTGTCATATTTTTGTAATGAATGGGGTCTTTATTACCCGGTTTAATCAAAATTGGTTTTGAGTCCGACCTTCCGGTTAAAAAAACCCTTTATTCACTGGCGACTAGCTTTCATTGGCAAGCTGGCATGGGCTGGCATGCTTTTAGCTTATGATTACGCCTATTAACAGGCGGCCGTACAAGAAAAGCCTTGACCTGGACGAAGAGTTCGTGTAATTGAGAAAAAGGGCTCAACAAAGAGGAGGAAAAGGATGATGCAACGTTGGTTTCGTGGATCCCCTTACAGAATTGTCCTAACTGCCTTAGTTGTTGCGGTAGGGATTTCCACCTTCTGCGCTGTAGGGTGGGTAAGAGCCGAAGAAGAGAATACTCAAGTCTCCCTGTCCCCACCGGAAGCCCTCCAATCCTCCTCAAGTAACCCTTCCGGAAATGGAGCAGCAGACACGGCTGGCACGGTTGCCGCCTACTTCCTGGACGAAGCCCAAAGCAGTGGGGCCCAGGAAGAGTTGGACCAGGATCCATGGGAACCGTTCAATGACGTCATGTTTTCTTTCAACCGCAATGTTTTCGACCGCTTTATTTTGAAACCTGTGGCAGTAGTCTGGGACGCGCTGCTTCCCGACCCGGTGCAAAGAAGTCTGAGAAATGCTCTGGACAACCTCGCCGTAGTGCGCCGCCTGGTCAACAACGTTCTCCAGCTTAAAGCCGAAGGAACTGGCCGTGAGCTGGCCAGGTTTACTATCAACAGCACGATCGGAGTCGCCGGTTTGTTCGATGTGGCGAAGGACGGTTTTGGCATTCAACAGAGCGATGAGGACACCGGCCAGACTTTGGGGGTTTACGGGGTTGGCCCAGGACCATATCTTATTTTGCCGTTCTTACCTCCGATGACGGTCCGTGATGGGTTCGGTCTTGCTGCCGATGGGGCCATGAACCCACTCAACTATTTCGTCCCGTTTGCGGCGACGGCGGGAATTTATGGCACTAGCGCCGTTAACGAGCGGTCCCTTAATCTCGATAAATTTGAAAAAGTTGAGGAGACCGTCGTCGATCTTTACAGCGCCGTACGGAACGCCTATCTGCAAAGGCGAGCGGCAGCTATCAAGGAGTGATGGAACCGAGCGGGGATGGCGGGGAAGAGTGAGTTTCTTGCGGGGAGAAGGATCGACCCCATACCGATCAACCCATCGACCTCCGTCACCGAACTAGTAGACAACAATCTTATCTCCTACAATGGCGGCCGGCTGCGTGAGGCCTGCCAGCTTTTCACCGCAAAGATCCTTCAAGATGATGTTACCGTTGGGCTGAGTCTCAGCGGGGCCCTGACCCCGGCGGGGCTCGGCATCTCCGCCTTGATCCCATTAATCGAGAATGGCTTCGTGGACTGGATCGTCAGTACGGGGGCCAATCTCTACCACGACACGCATTTTGCCATGGGGCTTCCGATGCACCGCGGCGCCCCTGATGCCGACGATGTCATCCTCAGGGAAGAGGGCATCGTCAGAATTTACGATATCTTTTTCGATTATGACATTCTGATTTCCACGGACGATTTCTTCCGCGAGATCCTTAAAGCCCCCGAGTTCCAAAAGGAGATGAGCACCTCGGAGCTTCACTTCCACGTGGGGAGGTATCTCGCGGAGAGAGAGAAGGTCCTGGGAACGGAAAAGAAATCCCTGCTGGCCGCCGCTTACAAGTACTCAGTGCCGATTTATACTTCGTCGCCCGGGGACAGCTCCATAGGGATGAACGTCGCGGCGCTGGCTTTGAAGGGAAACCGGCTTAAGTTTGACGTCTCCCTGGATGTCAACGAATCTGCGGCGATTGTCCTGGAGGCGAAGCGAACCGGCGGCAAGAGCGCCGCCGTCATTTTGGGAGGCGGTTCGCCGAAAAACTTCCTCTTACAAACCGAACCTCACATCCAGGAGGTGCTCAGCCTCAACGAGAAAGGACACGACTATTTTATCCAAATAACCGACGCCCGCGTGGATACCGGCGGACTCTCCGGGGCTACGCCGGGCGAAGCAGTCAGTTGGGGAAAGCTCGATCCAGACCAGTTGTCTGATTCCGTGGTCTGTTATGTGGATTGCACGATTGCCCTTCCCGTCCTCACCGCCTATGCTCTGGCGAAACACCCACCGAGAAAGCCCAAGCGTCTCTTCGAGCGCAGGGAACAGCTTCTCAAGAACATCGAGAAAGAGTTCAAGGAAAAATTCGGCAAGATCAAGCTGCGCTAAAGTTGTGATAGATGAGCAGCCGGCGCCGAAGACCGCTCAGGGACTACTACCCCTGGATCGTAGTCAGCATCTCCTTTCCGTAACCATAACGAGTCAAACTATCTTGCCCTTCGTCTAAAAGGTAAAAAGTCTAGTTGACTACAAACTCAAAGTGGTGAGTGGAATTTTCCAACCGGCCATTACACCGACAGCGTCACCGGAGAGAAACGTAGGCATCACCTCCATGAGTCTGTTTTGCAACGGGAAGTGCGGCAGGCTGTCATCAAGGCAGGCATCTCTAAGCCGGCGAGACGACATATGCGGAAGTATGTTTCAGCCTTTGTCGTTATCCACAAGTGAGCGACTCTTTACAATTCAGCGTAACCATTATAGAAATCCTCGCATGTGCACGTATCCAAAACGTGCTATACGGAAGTAAGGCGGTACTACACGGAACAAGATATTCATAGTTCGCTGGATCAGTTCGCTGGATCAAGAATGACACGCCTCTCGACTCATGGTAGAGTACATATTAGGGCAGATCGGAGAGGAAACGAACGTGCCGGAGATCAGCAGATTCCTGGGCATTGTCATAGCAATGTACTTCAAGGACCACGGTCCTCCCCATTTCCATGCCAAGTATGGGGGCCAAAGAGCAACTTTTTCCATTAATGACCTGAGGTTGATTGAGGGGAAACTACCTCCTCGAGTCGTGTCACTCGTACTTGAATGGGCGTTTCAGCACAGGGAAGAACTCCTGGAGAACTGGACGCGAGCCGAACGGAAGGAAGATCTCCACAAGATTGAACCCC
>MGRY01000156.1:6959-18769 GCA_001799045.1 Deltaproteobacteria bacterium RIFCSPLOWO2_02_56_12
TTACGTCATAGACGCTTCTTATGTCGGCGGGTATAAATTGAAGATTCGATTTGAGAATGAAGAAGTCCGAGTCGTTGACCTTTCTAACCACCTAGACGGTCCCATTTTTGAACCTCTGAAGGACTTGTCCTATTTCAGACAGTTTACGGTCAATCATGACATAGACACTGTTGTGTGGCCAAATCACGCGGATTTCTCTCCCGAATTCCTTTATGAGATAGGAGAAATGGTCAGCGAACCACTGCCTCCAGCCGACGCCGCAGGGCGTCGCGGCTGATGCATGCGTTGAGGCTGTAGAAAAAGGCAGATCAAAAATTTTACAAAAAACGACCTCCGCATTTAGCGTTTAAGCGACGATCTCGGATCGAGGTACCATAGGTACCCCCAATTTGGACACTTTTTTGGCAGGATGAAATCAAGCTCGCCTGGCAGAAGCACTTAAGGAGTCATCATGAGCAAATACCTGATGAACAAATTCATTCATCACGTGAACATGAACGAATCCGCGGAGAAAGAATATAAGAGTGATCCGCGGGCCTTTGTCGAAATGTGGGAGAAGGGCGAGAAGTTAAAGTTTACGTCCGAGGAGCGGGAAGCGCTTTGCACCAAGGATTACGGCAAGCTCTACGCCCTGGGCGCTCATCCGTTTACGCTCTGGAGTTTCACGGAAGCCGTCTGGTTGCACGAGAAACCCCGCGAGGAGCTGGTGAAGGACTATAAAGAAAAGGCCGCAAAAGCCGGCTATCCTGATTTTACCACGTAACCCTTCAACCCTCTTTCATTATCCGGTTGATTGTCCCACGGATTTCTTGTACCCTGCATACGTTTGCCCTATGAGAATCTCTCCAATTCTTCTTCGCGCACTGCTTTTGTGTCTGGCTTGCTTCTTGCCCGGCTGCGCAATAGTTTTTCCACCGTCGCTCCAAAGGAGCCAACCTTCAACCCAGCCCGACGAAAAATCACGGAACGGTCTCGACATGGCCGTGCTCCGCTCAATTCTGAGCAAACATGCCGAGAAGGAGGATATCTTCGTTCTCTTCCCGGTGGCCCAGGTTGAGAAACAGGAGGCAGGACAGCTTGAGGAGAAAAAAGAGCGGCGGGAGATAGCGGATAAAACTCCGCAAGAACAGCCGACAGCGCTGCAAGAGATCCCTGGGCCCGAGGCTGACGATCGGTTGCTGGGTTTATGGCAGAAAGATATCGACCAAGCGATGCAGCAGCCACCGGGAAGGCGAAAAATCCATTTCTCCATACCAGTTGTGGAGAACGACCGCGTCCGCTACTTCGTCGATTATTTCAGCGGAAAAAAAGGGGGCTTTTTTAAAATCGCCCTGGCGCGCTCCGGCAGATATATCCCGATGATGGCAACGATCCTCCAGGGCGAGGGCCTCCCTGAAGATCTCGTATACCTCTCTTTGATAGAGAGCGGATTCTCTCCCCAGGCCATCTCCAAGGCAAAGGCCGTGGGTCCCTGGCAGTTCATCCGCAGCACAGGACTGCGCTACGGATTAAAAATTAATGGTTGGGTGGATGAGCGGAGAGACCCGGTCAAATCAACGCGTGCGGCAGCAGCCTATCTCAAAGACCTGCACCTCCAGTTTGGCGAGTGGTTTTTAGCCGCCGCGGCCTATAACGCGGGGGAGGGGAAAGTGGGGAAGGCGATCAACCGCTCCCGGACGGATGACTTCTGGCGCTTGAGTCAAATGACATACTTGAAAAAGGAGACACGCAACTATATCCCCAAGTTCATTGCCGCCGCCCTCATCGCCAGCATGCCCGAAAAGTATGGCTTTGGGGATATCGCCTACGAGTCGCCGATAGAATATGACGAGGTGACCATCGAAAGGCCGATGAGGCTGGAGCAGATCGCGAAGCTGGCCAGGACCACGGTGAAAGCCATCAAGGAGTTGAACCCGGCCCTGCTGCGGAATATCACGCCGCCGAATAAGGATGGATTTCCGCTGCGTCTCCCGGCTGGAAGTAGGAATGCGTTTGCCCAGGACTACGGGCTGCTTCCGGAATCAGCCAAACCAAAAGTGATCACCCACAAAGTAAAAAAAGGGGAGACCCTGCTGGCCATTGCCAAGCATTACGGCCAGCGGGTGACCCAATTGATGGACCTCAACGGTCTAAGGAGCCGGCAAGTCCGGGTGGGTCAGGATTTGATCGTTATCCTCGACGGCGCCTTAAAGAAGCGGTGAGACAGGTCTCCTCTTGTCGATCGGCACAAAGTCACGCTTGGCCGCCCCTTGATAGATCTGTCTCGGGCGCGCGATCTTCTGTTCCGAATCCAGCAACATCTCTTCCCATTGGGCGACCCAGCCGGAGGTCCGAGGAATAGCGAACAGGACCGGGAACATATCCATAGGCAACCCCATCGACTGGTAGATCAACCCGGAGTAAAAATCGACGTTGGGATAAAGCTTCCGTTTGATGAAATAGTCATCTTCTAGAGCGATGCGCTCTAATTCCAGGGCGATATCCAAAAGGGGATTGCGTCCTGTCACTTGGAAGACGTTGTCGGCGATCTGCTTGATAATCTTTGCCCTTGGATCATAGTTCTTGTAAACCCGGTGGCCGAAGCCCATCAGCTTGCCCTGCCCCTCTTTCACCTTCTTGATAAACTCCGGGACCTTGTCTTTGGAACCGATTTCCATCAGCATTCTGAGCACAGCCTCATTGGCCCCGCCATGGAGCGGACCGTAGAGGGCCGCAGCCGCTGCAGCAACCGCGCAGTAGGGATCAACATGGGAGCTGCCAACCCCGCGCATGGCACTGGTGCTGCAGTTTTGCTCGTGGTCCGCGTGGAGGATGAAGAGAACGTCGAAGGCCTTTTCGATAACCGGATTCGGCTTGTACTTGAGCTCGGTCATCTTAAACATCATGTTGAGGAAATTCCCGGTATAGCTGAGATCGTTATCCGGGTAAGAGTAGGGCATCCCGATGCTGTGGCGATAGGCAAAGCCGGCCAGGGTCGGCATCTTGGCGATAAGCCGGTAGGTCTGCTTTTTTCGCAACTCTTGATCGAATATATATTTGGCTTCGGTATAGAAGGTAGAAAGGGCCCCCACGGAGCTCACCAGCATACCCATGGGGTGCGCGTCGTGGTGAAAGCCATCGATGAATTTTTTGACATTCTCATGGAGGATAGAGTGATGGGTGATGTTATAGGTCCACTCATCCAGCTGGGTCTTGGTAGGGAGCTCGCCATACAAGATCAGATAAGCAGTTTCCAAATAGGTGCTCTTTTCGGCTAGCTGCTCGATGGGATAGCCGCGGTAGCGCAGGATCCCAACATCACCGTCAACATAGGTGATTTTACTCCGGCAGGAAGCTGTATTCATGAAAGCGGGATCATAGCTCATCAGCCCGAAATCATCTTCCGATACCCTGATCTGGCGCAGATCCGTGGCGTTAATCGCCCCCTCATGGACAGGGATTTCGTATTTTTTCCCCGTCCGGTTGTCGACAATACTAAGCGTTTCTGAAGCCATAGCCATCACCTTCCTTTCTCTGTCGGTAGACCCCTAAATAAACACTTCTTAGACCAAACTAGCTTAGCTTTCAACTCCTGCTCAAGCCTCATCCGGGGTTAGAATCCACTGGATCTCCCAAGCGACCTTCAAATGGGACAGGCATACGACCGCCGCGGGCGGAAAATCTACGACCTTATCTTCCGGATTATTCTTAACCAACAGAGCCGCAAGCCGGCCAAGATGCGGGAGGTGCCCCACCAACATCAGCGGCTCCTCCGTCGCCTCTAGCTCGCCCTTGGCCAGCAGGGGGTCATCCTCGGGGGACAACCCCTGGATCTCTCGCGCCCCCCTCCGAGGAGAGAGGAAGCGGGTCAAAATTTCCGCCGTCTCCTTCGCTCTGAGCTTGTCGGAATGAAGGATCTCGGCTACCTGGATCCTTTTCGCGGCGGCAGCGCGCGCGACCTGTTCCACCTGCCTTCGCCCCTGATCGCTCAAAGGACGCCTCGGATCTTCGTAATCCGGCTTGGCTTCACCGTGCCGGACCAAATAGATTTCCATGCTGGTGGATCTTATAGACGGGCTGTTGCAAATTGTTATCGGTGATATAATATATTGTTTGGTAATTTGCAAATCTGTAAGCTGACGATTCCCCCACTCCTGTGGTTAAGTTTCAGCACGTAAACAAATGGTACGGATCGCTTCATGTCCTGAGGGAAATCAACCTCAGGATCGCCAAGGGAGAGGTCGTGGTGGTGTGCGGTCCGAGCGGCAGCGGAAAGAGCACCCTGATCCGCTGCATCAACCGGCTGGAACCCATTCAAGCGGGCGAGATTTTCGTCGACGGGAAACCGCTCTCCGATCCTACCCTGGATCTCAGGGCGCTGCGGGCGGAAATCGGTTTTGTCTTCCAGCAGTTCAATCTCTATCCCCATCTCACAGTGAGGGAAAACCTTACCCTCGCGCCGATGAAAGTTAGAAAAGTATCGCGCGGGGAAGCCGAAGCGATTGCCGCCAAACTCCTGGAGCGTGTGGGCATACCGGACAAGTCAAACGCTTATCCCGCCAACCTCTCCGGCGGCCAGCAGCAGCGCGTGGCGATCGCGCGGGCGCTGGCCATGCAGCCCAAGATCATGCTTTTTGACGAGCCCACTTCGGCGCTTGATCCGGAGATGATCAACGAGGTGCTGGAAGTCATGACCGGCCTCGCCAAAGAGGGAATGACCATGGTCGTGGTTACCCATGAGATGGGTTTCGCCCGGCGGGTGGCACACCGCGTCCTTTTCATGGACGAGGGACAGATCATCGAGGAGGGGGCGCCTCAGACTTTCTTCGAAACTCCCGGCTCTCCGCGGACAAGACAGTTCCTGAGCAAAATTCTTTCCCACTAAACTTTAAGGGTTAAAGGGATAAAGGGTTCAAGAGATAAAGGGCGGAAAAGTTCAAGGGGGGGAGATTTTGTAATTTGAAATCTGCCATCTGAGATTTGTAATTCGCCGAAGGCGATGGGAGGTACCGATGAAGCAAACAAGCAATCTTCTTTTGACGTTGGTTTTTGTACTGGCGGGCGTGACGCCAACTCTTGCCGAGACCACCCTGGAAAAGATCGCTAGAACCGGCACGCTGGCCGTAGGCACCCGAACCGGTTCCCCGCCCTTCGCCTACGTCGACAAGCAGAATGAGTGGGTCGGTTTCTCCATCGATCTGGTCGAGCAGCTCATTCTCCCCGCTGTGGCAAAAAAGGTGGGAAAACCCGTAAAGCTGGAAAAAAAGGAGTCCACTCCGCCTACCCGGATCCCGCTTCTCACTTCGAACGCCGTGGACATGATCGCGGAAACAATGACCGATACCAGGAGCCGGCGTGAGAGCGTGGACTTCAGCCTTACCTTCTTCGTAACCGGCGCCCAGTTCTTGGTGAAGAAAGGAAGCGCTATCAAAAACATCAAAGACATCGCCGGCAAGAGAGTGGCAGCCCAGCAGGGCTCCACCAACGCCAAGATCATCCGCGAGCGGGTGCCCACTGCCCAACTCCGTGAGTTTCCCGACCAGCCGGCGGCCTTCCAGGCGCTCGTGCAAAGACAGGTGGACGCGTATACGAATGACGGTATCCAGCTCGCCGGGCTCAAGGCCAAGGCCCCGAATCCGCGCGATTGGGAGATCGTCGGCGACTTTTACTCCTACGAGCCGTACGGGATGGCGCTCCGGAAGGGTGATTCCGATTTCCGCACAGCGGTCAACAACGGTCTCATGGAAGGGATCGATTCCGGCAGGTTCTTTGAAATCTACGAAAAGTGGTTCGGGCCCAAGGGGGAAGTGCCATACCCTATGTCGCCCGATGTCAAAAAATTCATGGTGTACCAAGCGGTGCCAAAGTGAAAACAGTTTTGAGTTTTGAGTTTTTAATTTTTAGTTTTTGGGAGGGGAAATCCTATAACTCAAAACCCAAAACTAAGAACTAAAAACTATTTTTCAAGATGACTTATAAATTTGATTGGTCGGTCCTCTGGACCGGACAGTCCGGTCAGTGGCTCCTCCAGGGAGTCATCACGACGCTTGAGATCTCGGTCCTCGCCTGGCTGCTCGCCGGCGCGCTGGGAATCTTGTCGGGCGCTCTCCGCACTTTACCCTTTCCGCCGCTGCGCGTGCTCGCGGCCTTTTATGTAGAGTTCTTCAGAAACGTGCCGCTGCTAGTCTGGATGTTCTTCTGGTATTTCGCCGTCCCCCCTCTCCTACCCACGCCATTGCAGGATTGGCTCTTCAATCACGGCGCTGAGTTCTGGGCCGGCATGTTCGCCCTCGGGGTCTATCATGGCGCGCGCTTCTCAGAGGTTATCCGTTCGGGAATTCAGTCGATTTCTAAAACCCAGTTCGAAGCTGCTCTCTCCACCGGACTCACGACAGCACAGGCCTACCGCTTCGTCATTATCCCGATCGCGCTGCGCCTGATCATCCCGCCGCTCACCAACGAATCTCTGAATCTCCTAAAGAACTCGTCTGTGGCGCTGACCATCAGCGTCGCCGAACTGACCTTTCAGACGCGCCAGATCGAGACCTACACCGCCAAAGCGTTCGAGGCCCTTACGGCAGGAACCGTGATCTACCTGGCTCTATGCCTCTCCATTGCTTTTGTGATGGCCCAAGTGGAGCGACGTTTCGCCATTCCCGGATTGATCGCAAGAGTCGCACGCCCGGAGCACTGAGCATGGAATTCAGTGTGATCGTCAAGAACTTCGACTTCCTCATAGCCCAAGGGCTTCTGGGCTTTGGAAACTTCGTAGGCGGCACGCTCAGGCTGGCGGTTCCAGCGATCGTCCTCGGTTTTGTTCTGGGGATCTTCATCGGATTGGGTCGGCTCGCCCGCCGCCCTTGGATTCGGATTCCCGCGACAATCTATGTGGAGATCTTTCGCGGTGTGCCGCTGGTGATGGTGATCTTCTGGTTTTGGTTCATCATTCCGGTGCTGCTGCGCGTGGCCCTGCCGGAGTACGGAGTTGCGCTCACGGCTTTTGTGGTTTTCGAGGCGGCTTATCTTGGAGAGATCGTACGGGCGGGAATTCAGTCGGTCCCGAGAGGGCAGATGGAGGCGGCGACGGCAACCGGCCTTAGCTCAGCTCAAACGATGCTTTATGTAATCCTCCCCCAGGCTTTGAAAAATATGATTCCCGCTCTGGTGACCCAGTTTATTGTGCTATTCAAGGACACGTCGCTCGCCTCCATCATCGGCTACGTCGATCTCACCAAGGCCGCACAGATCGTCAACAACCGCGAGATCCGCCCCTTCGAGCTTTATCTCTTCATCGCGGTCGTCTACTGGCTCTGCACCTACGGCATGTCCCTCTACGCACGCCACCTGGAACAGCGCTTTACACCTTCCGTTTGAAAAAGACCGGACGCCGTTAGCCGATCCCGCTGATGCCATATTGACGCCCACTTCCCGCTGCGGTAAGTATTCTCAAAAGAAGTGAGGTTCTGAGGACCTACACGGCTCTCTTTTTGGAGGAACATATGCACACGGGCTCCTACATCAACGGACAATGGATTCACCCGCGCTCCAACCGGCTGGTGCGCAACATCAACCCCGCAGATCCGGACGACGTGCTGGCGGAGTTTCCCAGCGCAACGCCTGAGGATGTTCAGCGCGCCATCGAGGGCGCACAGGCTGCGTTTCGCGATTGGAAAAGGACTCCGGGTCCGGAGCGTGGGCGCGTGATCTGGCGCGCGGCGGATATCGCCCGGCAGCGCGCGGATGAGATTGCCCGCACTTTGACCCGCGAAGAAGGCAAGATTTTCAAAGAGGCAAAAGGCGAAGTGCTCAAAGGCATTTCGCTGCTGGAATTTTACGCCGGCGAGGGATTCCGCATGCACGGCAAGACTCTCCCGTCCGAGGCGCGCGATACCTTCACCTACACTATTCGCCGGCCGCTCGGCGTTGTGGGACTCATCGCCCCATGGAATTTTCCCTGGGCTATTCCCGTCTGGAAATCGGCCCCTGCCCTGGTGGCGGGCAACGCGGTAATTTTCAAGCCGGCCGAGCTGACCCCGGCGACGGCGACGCTCATGACTGAAATTTATGAAGAGGCAGGACTACCGCCGGGCGTTTTCAATATGGTGGTGGGCTCCGGCTCTATTGTCGGAGAGGCGATCGTTCACTCGCCGGCGATCCGCGCGGTATCGTTCACCGGCTCCAACGAGGTGGGAGGCGCGCTCTACACCAAAGCTGCGGCGCGCGGCGCCAAAGTAACCTGCGAGATGGGCGGCAAGAACGCGGTCATCGTGATGCCCGACGCCGACCTGGAAAAAGCGGCCGTGGCCATCCACAGCGGCGCCTTTGGCTCCACCGGACAACGCTGCACGGCGACGTCGCGCGTGATCGCCTTGCCCTCGGTTAAAGATGGCTTGCTCGAACGTCTCGTTGATCTCGCCCGCAAGATGAAGATCGGGCCTGGTCTGGACGAGAGTGTAGATATGGGGCCGGCGGTCGATGAAAAACAGTGGAAGACCGATCTGGACTATATCCAACTGGGTCGGCAGGAAGGCGCGCGCCTGGTGCTCGGCGGCAAGAGGCCGGAACAGTTGAGCAAGGGCTATTTTGTCGAGCCGACCATCTTCGACAACGTGTCGCCCAGCATGCGTATCTTCCGGGAGGAGATCTTCGGTCCCGTGCTGTGCTTGACTACGGCGAACAGTTTGGAAGAAGCGCTCCGCTTCGCCAACGGGGTCGAGTACGGGCTTACCACTTCGATCTTTACGCAAAATCTCGACTCGGTGATGAATTTCGTCGAAGAGGTCGAGACCGGCATGGTGCACGTCAACGAGCCGACCGTCGGCGGCGAAGCCCAGCTCCCCTTTGGCGGCACCAAGGCGACAGGCGTAGGCGAGCGCGAGATGGCCGAGGAGGGGCTGAACTTCTTTACCGAACTCAAAACGGTCTTCATCAACTACTCGGGACGGGCCGAGCGGCTGATGATCCGCTAAACAGACCGTTGAAAAAGGCCCATCTGCCATCAGTCGGCCTGGGAGCACCTCTCCAGCCCGATGCAATACTTTGTTAACCCATAGTGGAGATTTTCTCCGGGCGGATTTTATAAATGACACGGACCTCTCCCGGCTGGCGGAAGGGATACTTGTCCTTTCCCAGATATTTTTTGGTCAGGAGATCGATGTGCGCGTCGGCCCCCTGCTCCGTAATTTCCGCTACTTCGCCGTGAACCGCCAGGTAGCGATAAGCGTTGTCGGGATCGATAATCGCGAGCGCCACTTTTTTGTTGCGCCGCATGTTCCTGTCTTTGACACGTCCCTTAGCCGTGTTTATTCGGATATAGCTCCCATCCAAGTCGCACCAGACAGGCGTAACCTGCGGGCTGCCATCGGCCATCACGGTGCCGAGATGGGCAAAGGCGCGTTTAGCAAATAGATCTCGATAAGACCCTGGAATAGTTACTGCCATATTAGCTCCTCCTTATGCGATAATGTCAACAAAAGTGGTCCGTTAATTGGCGCAGATCGTCGATCAGAAAGTCCGGCTTGGCCGCTACAATCTCTTCCGTTTTTCCCAGCCCGTAGGTTACACCGCAGGTAAGGACTCCAGCCTTTTTCCCCGCCTCGACGTCCGTGCCGCCATCCCCCACCATCAGGGCCATTACCGGGCTGATCCCGAAAGCGTTGAGGAGCTGATTCAACGGCTGGGGATCAGGCTTTTTCCGCGCGCTGCTGTCACCGCCCAAGATCGCGTCAAAGCAGACCTCGATTCCCAATCCCCGCAAGACCAACACTGTCAGGCGATGGATTTTGTTGCTGATCACCGCCCGCTTTTTTTCATGGAAATAGTCCAGGATCTCTTTCACATACGGATAAAGCACGGTCGAGTCGAGCAGGTGATTTTCATAGCGTTCGAGAAACAATTGCATGATCTCTTTGAAGCTATCCTGGCATCGCTCCGGCAAGGAACTCCGCAGCAGGTGCTCCACGCCGCGTCCCACGTGGCCATAGATCAACCGATCTTCCAGGGGGACCAGGTTGAGGCGAGAGCGGACGTAGTTCACCGTGTTCGCCAGATCCCGGCCGGTATCCGCCAGCGTCCCATCCAGGTCGAACATGACGAGGTCGATTGCTCTTTTCATGCTCAGCTCGCTCAAGCGGAAGATAGACGTGAAGAGAACCTCTGTCAAACGGCAATTTATCTTGTTTTCACGGCCCGCTGGAAGTGCTAACATGGGCCCGGCAAAACCAAGGAGGGACTTATGGAACACATAAGAATCCATCGGAGAAGACAGTTGAGTACTGCGCTGATTTTGCTCGCCGGGCTGGTATTTTTCGCTGCCGCACCGTTCTTGGGAGCGGCGGAAAAAATCAATACATCCTACATCTCACCGGCTCCGGCATCTTCGGCCATAATCTGGGTAACCAAGGATGCTCGCCTGTTCGAGAAACATGGGCTGGATGCCACGGTGATCTATATTTCGGGCAGCATTCGCGGAATTCAGGCAATACTGGCGGGGGAGATCCCGATCGGAGAGGGAGGGGGACCGGGGCTCACCTCCGCGCGTCTGGCCGGAGGGGATGTGGTAGCGATCGCGGGAAACGTCAACGTCTTGCCCTACTATTTGGTGGCGCAGCCGAGCATAAAAAAGCCTGAGGATCTAAGGGGAAAGATAGGTGGAACCCATATCGCTGGAACGACTGCGGAGTTTGCGCTCAAGGTTGCTTTGAAAAAAATGGGCATGGACCCCGTCAAGGATGTGAATCTTAGGGTCATTGGAGGCTCCATCGACCGAATGGTTGCGCTGCAGAAGGGGATTGTCAATTTTACCGTGGTAACAGAGGCGGGAAAAGCGATGGCCGAAAAATTGGGCTTCCCGATGATCGTCGATATGGCCGCACTCGAGATTCCCTTTCCGCAAAACGGGATCTATACTTCCACCAGATTCATCAGAGAGCGGCCTGACATAGTGCGCAGATACATTAGGGCCTATGTGGAAGCCATTCATTTTTTCAAAACGCAGAAGGAAGAGAGCATTAGGATCATGCAGAAATATTCTCGGATGAGCGACCGCAGGCCGGTGGAGGAGTCCTGGGATTGGCATGCACGCTTCATCCCAGAGGCACCCTATGCTCCTGTAGGGGGATATCAGACTATATTGCAGGACCTGGCCTCCACAAATCCCAAAGCCGCTCAGGCTAACGCCGGGGACTTCGTTGATGCGCGCTTTGTAAAAGAGCTGGAGGATTCGGGGTTTATCAAGAGCCTGTATGGTAAATAATGAATGATAGGATTCTCTTACAATTGACCAATTGAAGGGCCATTATCGACGCCACACGACCGTACGCCTGGAGAGACAAGTTTTATGCCAAGCCCGGAGGTCGCCCGCAAAGCGCGTGAAAAGTTCTCCTATCTGCTGGAGGGTTAGAAGGGAAAGGAGGAAAAGCCGTTCGGATAGAAGAGGATGAAAGCGGCCGCGCCCGCGACCAGCACCACCGCAAATAAAAGGAAGAGAATAAGATTCCAGGGGAAGCGGATACTGCGACCTTCCGGCTGCCATCCCGGCGTCAGTAACATGTAGTGGAGGCCCCTGATGATGATCAATACCCCGGCCCCCAGCAGAATTTTCGCCGGCAAGGGAGGGAGCTTCGGCACCAGCACGGCCAAGATGACGACCGTTGCCATCACCATTAGCGGGAATTCCAGCATGTAGCCTTGCTCGCCGCGCTTCATTCCATGCGCACTCCGCTGATCCCTGATCATCATTGAATGATAGGAACTTCCTTTTGAGGGTCAGCTCAGGCCGACCCCTTTTCGACCCCCCTATTCATGTCAGATCAGCTTTAATCACGGCAGAA
>MGRY01000157.1:0-1633 GCA_001799045.1 Deltaproteobacteria bacterium RIFCSPLOWO2_02_56_12
CCTGAACGAAGTGAAGGGTCTCATGTATTTGAAAAGGCGAGATTCTTCGCTTCGCTCAGAATGACAATCAAAGTAAAGAGATTTATGACTCACTACACTAGTGTCCTGTTTCCGAAGTTCGCTGAATAAATCCGCTACCGTTTCATGAATATGCTCAGATCTAAAAAGATTGTCATCCTGAACAAAGTGAAGGATCTTCGCTGGCTTAGAGATTCTTCGCCTCCGGCTCAGAATGACACTATTATTCAATGAACTTTAGTTCCAGGACACTAGCGTTGAACCGAAATTCAATTTTCAATAATCACTTCGACTCTGCGGTTCCGCCGTCGTCCCTCTTCGGTATCATTCGAGGCTACCGGAGACTGCGTGCCAAGACCTCGCGTGGTGATTTGGCTCGGGCCGATCCCGTTTCGCTCCAGCGACCCAGCGACGGTTTGGGCCCGCCGTTCTGAGAGTTTTTGGTTGTATGCTTCCTGGTCGGGCCGCTCTCGACTCGCGTGCCCCTCGACCGAGACCTTTCTCCCGGGCGCTTGATTTTTAAAAACAGCAGCGATCTGGTTGACCCTGTCGCCTCCTTCGGGAGTGAGCTCGGCGCTGTCGAATTGAAAGTCGACGCTGGGAAGGTTCACGGCCACGCCACGGTCGGTTTCCCGCGCCTCGATATTGCGCCGTCTAAGTTCCTGGATAAGTACTTGGTTTTTAGCTATTTGGCTTCTTTGTTCTTCAATTCGCCCTTGCTGTTCCTGTTGCTTTTGCTCTTGACCTTGGAGTTGGTCTCCTATCAGGGCCCCTGTACCTAACCCGAGGGTACCACCGATAGCGGCTCCCGCACCGGGATGTCCCACGGCGCTCCCGATGATACCACCGGCGGCGGCCCCTCCCAGTGCGCCGATCCCGGCAGCTTTCTCCCTTGTGGTTAACGGAGTCGAACAACCCGGCAATGCGGCAACGATCGAGATCAACAGGAGCCCTGAGAAAAACCGCTTTGATCTGTTCTCCATTTCGAACCTTTCTTTACCCGGTTAGTTGCGTCGTGACATCCGTTTCCAGCCGGAGAACTTCTTTCGCATGGGTCGTGATCGACCTGACCGTCTATAGGTACAAACTTCTTAGGAGGTCTCCCCCTGAGGCCTTTGGAACCGGCCGTGGCTGGAGGAAGTTAAATTATTTAGTTTATCTCTCTGTTCCGCTGTGAGCACGGCTTTCCCTTTCTCCAACGTTTCGATGCGGAGGTAGCGGAATTCAGCCCGGAGTTTCCCCGCCTCTTCGATCTTAGCCCTGACCCGGGCCAGGTCAACCGTGTTCTCTTGCAGGAGACGCGCTATCTCATTCTCGGCCTTCCGCAAATCCTCCTGCGTCGGAGCAACCTGCTGCTCAAATCCGGAGCGCATCTGTTCCAGAGTCGCTACCTGTTCCCCGGTCAGGTTGAGCTGATCGCGGTGCCTCAGCATGATGCTGATCCAGGGGGCTTCGGAGCCCATCCCCCTATGCCCTTGCTGAGCTTGGTCAAAGAATCTTTTGCCCGCTCGTTCACCCTTTTCGTCCGCTAAGATCGGCGAGGAACCAACTGAAATCATTAAGAAAATAAAAACCAAACTCCCCCAAAGCGTTGCTCGAACTCTATGCATAGAAC
>MGRY01000157.1:1644-18599 GCA_001799045.1 Deltaproteobacteria bacterium RIFCSPLOWO2_02_56_12
ACTCCCCCAAAGCGTTGCTCGAACTCTATGCATAGAACTCTCCTTTCGATAAAAAGTGATCTTAATCATTAGACGTTTCTTGTTTGAAAGGGTTTACCGGGCGGACGAAAAAAAGTGTCAAACAAAAAGGCCCGGGCTTGTTAGAGCCACAGGCCTTTTTAATTTTAATTTCAAAAGAATTATGGAGCGGCAAAGATAAGTATTTGAGATGACAAAAAAATGGTCGGGGCGACTGGATTTGAACCAGCGACTTCACGGTCCCGAACCGTGCGCTCTACCAAGCTGAGCCACGCCCCGACAGGTAAAAAGTAGCACATCGAGGGAGAAAAACAACCGGCCTCACTTTTTGTTGCCGGCCTCTCGCATCCTGCGGATCGTGTCAGCGTAGTCGGAGGTCTTAAAAATGCCCGAGCCGGATACGATGACTTCGGCGCCGGCCTCGACTACCCTGGCGATATTGTCGGCCTTAATCCCGCCATCAGCCTCAATGAGGATCGGGAGCTTTCTCCGCTCAATGACCTTCTTCGCCTTTTCGATCTTGGGGAGGACATCCTCGATGAAGGCTTGCCCGGCGAAGCCTGGAAAAACAGTCATCATGAGCACCATATCGATATCGGGGAAGTAGCGCTCCACTTGATCCAGGGGAACATCCGGATTGACTGCGATGGAGGCCTTGGCGCCGAGCTCGCGGATTTTCTTTAGGCTCGTTTTTGGCTCCTCGCAGGTCTCCGGGTGGATGGAGATCCAATCCGCTCCCGCCTTGATGAACTCCGGGCCATACTTGTCTGGATCGGTGATCATAAGATGAACATCGAGCGGGAGGCGGGTCACTTTGCGGATCGATTCCACCACCACCGGGCCGATGGTGATATTCGAGACGTAGTGGCCGTCCATAACGTCGATGTGGATCCATTCGGCGCCGGCCTCTTCTACGGCCCGGATCTCATCTCCGAGCCGGCTGAAATCAGCCGATAGAATCGAAGGAGCGATTTTTATTTGCATGACTATTTCACCTTTCTCATTCGGGCGGCGAAAAAGCCATCGGTGTTGTGTTTGTGGGGAAGGGCCAAGAAATATTTCCCGGAGATCATAGGTTTGGCCTCTCGGGGGAGGGTGTCCCGGGCGTTGTCCAGAACAAAGCCTCTTTCGTGATCAAGAAAATCCTCCACCACCCCTTCGTTCTCTTCCCGTGTGAGGGTGCAGGTCGCATAGACCAAGATTCCGCCTGGCTTGAGATAAGAGGAAAGCCGCCTCACTATTTTTTTCTGCAGCTTGCTCAATCGCCGAATGTCCCGTTCATCCTTCTGCCACTTCGCCTCAGGGTGAGAACGCAGAGTCCCCAGACCGCTGCAAGGGGCATCAACCAGGATGCGGTCGTAGGGCAGGGCCAAAGCTCCCGTCAACCCTCTACTTACATCTACGGCGAAGGGGCGCACCGATGTAAGGCCTAACCTTTGCACATTGTGCTTAAGCTTCTCAAGGCCTTTGACAGAGATATCCGTAACTATCAGCTCTCCATTATCCCCCATCAGCTCGGCGAGATGAGTGGTTTTGCCTCCAGGCGCGGCGCAGGCATCCAGTACTCGCTCTCCGGGTTGGGGATCAACAAGGTAGCCGATCAGTTGCGAGGCCTCTCCCTGGACTTGAAAGAGGCCCGCCTGAAATCCTGGAAGCTGATCCGCTGCCCCGGCCGATTTTAGCTGTATCCCTTGCGGGGACCAACGAGCAGGCGCGGCATTAAAACCCCGCGCGCGCAATTTTTCCCGCAGGCTCTCTCTATCCCCTTTGAGGCGATTGGCGCGCAAGGTCAAGGGAGACTCCTGGTTGTTGGCTTTAAGAAGGGACTCTGTTTCTTCCCTGCCAAAATAACCCAGCCATTTTTTGACTAGCCAATCAGGATGGGACCAGCGGACGGAGAGGTAGAGTATCGCATCGTCCTTCGGATCGGGATCCGGGAGCTTATCTTTTTCCCTCAGGATCCTGCGCACCACTCCATTAACCAGTCCCCCTGCCCTCGCTCCGCCGTGTCTTTTGGCCAGTTCTACCCCTTCGTTCACCGCAGCGTAATCCGGGACCTTGTCTAAAAAGAGGAGCTGATAAAGGGTCAATCGCAAAAGGTTCCTTATGTAGGCGTTCGTGCCGGAGAGAGAGCGATGGAGGAATTGGCTTAGATACCAATCGATCCTTCCCCGCCAGCGTAGTGCGCCGTAAACGAGTTGGGTGAGAAGGGCCCGGTCACGGGAAGAGAGAGAACCTTTTTTCAGAGAGTGATCGAGGAGAATATCGGCATAGGCATTCTTTTTTTCTACTTTAAGAAGGATCTCTACCGCCAGCTCCCGGCACTTTTCCAGCGGCATCAGAAGTGCTCGCCCTTTTCAATTCGGGCCCCTTTAAGAAACTCTGCGCCGGTAAGTCTCTTTCTGTTTTCGAGCTGGACCTCTTCCAGACTCAGGATCCCCGCACCGGTCACGACCCACAAACCCCCCTTATCCGCCCTTACCACCTCGCCTGGAAGGGCCCCTGCTTCTTCCGCGATCACTGCGGCGCGATAGATCTTGAGCAGCTTCCCTTTGCGATAGGTGTAGGCGGAGGGCCAAGGGTAATAGGCGCGGACGCGGCGCTCGATGCTCTTGGCAGGCTGCGTCCAGTCGATTCGGCCGTCCTCCTTCTTGAGCATCGATGCGTAAGTAGCCTCCTCCTCCCGTTGAGGCTTGGGCGTGATGGAGCCATTCTTCAGCCCCTGGATAGTCTCCCATAAGAGTCGCGCCCCAATTGGGACGAGTTTAGCCTCTAGGGAAGCCGTCGTCTCATCCGGGGCAAGAGCGACCTCTGCCTGCAAAAAGACAGGCCCGGCATCCATTTTTTCCACTAGCCTCATCGTCGTGACGCCGCTTTTCTCATCGCCGTTGAGAATGGCCCATGCCACAGGTGCGGCGCCGCGGTATTTGGGCAAAAGGGAATAATGGACATTGAGGCATCCTTGTGCCGGGAGATCGAGAACCGAGCGCGGAAGAATCCGGCCGTAAGCTACGACCACGATGAGTTCAGGGGCCCAGCTCCTCAAAGTCTCGAGGAAGGCCGGCGCGCGGAGCTTCTCCGGAGTTGCGACAGGAATCCGGTACCTCTCGGCGACCCTTCGGACCGGCGAAGGGATGCTTCTCTGCCCTCTTCCGGCCGGCCGGTCCGGCTGGGTAACTACACCGACGACGGGATCCGGCCCCTTCAAGAGTTGCTCCAGAGATAGAGCCGCCGCCCCTGGGGTGCCCATGAAAACAATCGGCCATGAAAGCGACATGCGAAAGAAACTCTAGACCATAGACTTATAAAAGTCTAAGGCCGCTTGCCCATGCCTTCAGGGCAGTGTCACCCGCTTGCCGGAGATTCGCCCGCGGCAATTTTTGCTTCCGCATTCACACTCGAACTCGGGCATGCGCTCGTCGCAGAAGGTGCTGTAATCGATCGTCAACTCTTCGCCCCGCTCGATGTCCCGTAGAGCCACGACGTTCAAACCGGCAAAGACCGTGTTGGGATCGCAGGAATGATTTTGCGGCGCCCAGCCTGCGGGCTCTTTATCCCAAAGGATATATACCTCGCCTCCTGCCGGATAGGCGTAGCGACGGAACACTTCCTTGGCGGCTTCGTCCCAGGCGCGTTCCACGTGGGACCGGGTAACGATCCGCTGCGCGCGCTCTTCTCCTGCAAACACGACCTCCCCCCGTGCGAGCCGCCGCGCCGCAAAGATCCCGTAGCCGCTGCGGGCGCGCCGGATGGTATACGATCTCTGTTTTCCGACGTGACGCGCGAGCCCTTCCTCAATGATCTTTTTCAGGAAACCCTCCTGGCCCAGGCCGCTGTATTCGAGGATGTAGTCCGCCGATCCCTGATACCCCTGGGGATAGAAGACCGAGCAGGCGAAGTTTACCTCAAGAAAAAAAATCTCATTTTCTCTCGAAAGCCTGAAGTCAGCCCGCGCGTAGCCCTCTCCGGAGAATCCCCGGAAAATCTTGCGTGCCGCATCTTTTAACCTCTCCGCAAGGTTCGGATCGGTGCATGGGACATTACACTCGGGGTGAAACTGGCGCACTTTCAGGTCATAGGTCTTGAAGCGCTCTCCTTCAGGAAAAACGAATTCAAGGGGGATGAGGGTCAGGGGCGGTCGTCTGGGATC
This sequence comes from Deltaproteobacteria bacterium RIFCSPLOWO2_02_56_12, assembly GCA_001799045.1. Lineage (GTDB taxonomy): Bacteria > Desulfobacterota > Binatia > UBA9968 > UBA9968 > UBA9968. The sequence goes on from MGRY01000157.1 coordinate 5,813, forward strand.
CGGGTCCGCGCATACGAGGACGGTGAATTCCCGCCCGTCTACATACTCCTCAATCAGCGCCTTGCCGTATTCTTCGATCAGCGCGGCCGCTTTGCGCGCTAGCGCCCCGGGGTCGCGCACGAGCGATTCGCGGTCTATGCCCAGGCTATCTCCTGCGGCGTGGGGTTTAACGAGCAGCGGAAATTTCAGTCGTGAGGAGGCTGCGGTGACCTCCTCGGCTGTCTCTGCCAGAACGTACGCGGGGGCCGCAATGCCTTCTGAATGGGCTGCCAGCTTCATGAGCTCCTTGGGCGGGTCGTAAAGAGCCGGGCTTGGTCCGGTGTATGGCAGGTTGAAGTGTTCCAGCGCCATGATGACGTCTATCGAGGCGACATCCGAGTCGAGGTAGCCCTCGCAAAGGTTCACGTACATGTCGAACTGCTGTTTGCGAAGTTCGCGAATCTGCCGGAAGGTCGAAACTTTTTTGAGGAAGGCATGGTGGAAAGTGTGCTCGGGGAGGAGGCGGGACAGATCTCGCGGCGGATCGTAGTGCTGGTAGTCGAACGAAGATCCCTCATAAGAGGGCTGGAGCACGCAAATTTTCATGGCGTCAGCGTTCCACCGCAAGGCCGTTGGCTTGAAACCGGTCAAAGGCGTCTTCCAGGATCGCTGCAATAAGCTGATGAATCGTGGAATGGGCCAGATGGAGGATCTCCCCCACGGCGGTCTCCTCGTCGGAGGCCTCCCGGTCACCGGAGAGTCCGCAATTGGAGTTCACTTCGAGCACGAAAAGCTCTCCCGTCCGGGCTTCCATCCTGACGTCAACCCGGGCATATCCCGTTCCAGAGACTGCGAAGAACGCGCGGGTCGAAACATCAACCAGCTTTTCCTGGAGGCATGGGGCGGCCAGGGAGTAGCGATAAAAAGGTTCGCCGGCAGGGAGCCTGGCTTCTTCCTTGTACTCAGACCAGTAGCGGCCATAGCTTAAAAATCGCTCGTGGGGAGGAAGCGCCGAGTGGAAGATACGTTCAACCGCCGGATATGCGCGCACGCCTTGTGGATGGTTCCGGTCGGCGGCGATGAGCATCGTAAATTCCGGCCCGTCCACAAAGCGCTCTGCGAAAATGCCCGCAGCGAGCGTTTTTTGTCCCCATTCTCCCTGTATCAGGCGAGAGAGCTGGGCGGTAGCCGACGGGGCGTCGTGCACCAGAGACCGCAGGCTGATGCCAACGCTCGCGGCGGAGACCTCAGGCTTGATCATCAGCGGATAGCCTATCTCCGCAGCTAGGCGGTCGATGTCCTGCGGGATCTTGCGAATACGCGCGAATGGCGGTGTCGGCACGCCGTGTTTTAGAAATCGTTCTTTCATAGGAACCTTGAAGGTGGTGGCGTCGAAAAAAGCGGAAGATGCGCCCGTGAAAGGCAACCCGGACTGCTCCAGGCCGCGAACCACCGAGGGACCGGGATAGCCGTGGATCTCATCGCCGTCGCAGAGGTTGAAGACTACGCAGTCCCCGGCTTGTTGACGATCTTGTATTTTTTCAATTGTCCGGTTTAGGTTTTTCAGGGTAATGGGTACCCACCGCCAGGCCAGATTCAACGCATCGAACCACGACTTGACTTCGGCCCGGTAAGACGGAGTGTCATATTCGGGGCTCTCCATCCGGCTGCCTCTGGTCGTGTAGGGAACGAATACATACACTTCCGGCAGCCATTCCGAATCGCTCGAGGGCTTCATCGAGCCTTCCTCTCGTCCTCTGTCAAGAAGCCTTTCACGGGTTTGTGCGTGGTTCAGAGATGCCCGGCATCTTCCGGGTTTCGAGTTGGCGCAGGCGCGCCGCGAGATAAGGCGAGCAATGCGGCTCAAGAGATTCCTGCTGGGATTCGGACAAGTGTTTTAAGCCCTTGATCAAACCGAGACAGGCTTCTGCCCCGCACCCACACAAGAAGGGCGCGGCCAGTTCCCACTCGGTAGTCAGATAGTTGAAGGTTAACTCTTCGTTTTTTAGAATGGTCCGTGTGGTAACGAGCGACCAGTTCTTGAAGACGATGCGGCAATTGGGATCACAGGAATGATTCAAAAAACCCCATAACTGGCCGTCGGGGAGGATATGCGCCTGTTCGCCGATCTGGATGGTGTACTTGTCCGGTGTGTTGACCAAGGTCCCGTTGATTTTGAAAACAGATGTGCCTTTTGAAATCCTTTGCGCCGCCTTGATTGCTCCCCCATTAGGACCGAAATTCGACTCGACACTATCAGTTAATCCCAATTGAGCTCCCAGCTCTTATATCATGAGGCCGGGACTTTCAGGCCGGGGCTTGCCGCTGCGCAGCATCTTCTTCAGCCGTCTTGTATAGAGCTCCCGCTTTAGCCGGCTGATGCGGTCGATAAAGAGTTTCCCGTCCAGATGATCGATCTCATGCTGGAGGGCCACGGCCAGGAGTCCTTCCCCTTCAACCTTGACTTCTTGCTCCTTCTCATTGAGCCCTACAACCTCAACCCGCTCCGCCCTTTTGACCTCGGCCGTGAAATCGGCGACGCTCAAGCATCCCTCTTCCCAAATTAGCTCTCCCTCAGCACGGCGAATCTCAGGATTAACCAGTTTGATGAGATTTTTCCCTGGATTTTCGTAATCGATATCTATGACGATGATGCGCTGGAGCATCCCTATCTGGGGCGCTGCAAGCCCTACACCCGGCGCCGCATACATGGTCTCCACTATATCTTGAACCAGACGGACCGTATCCCCGGTAATGTTTTCCACCGGAAGGGAAACTTTCTTTAGAGTCGGATCAGGAAATTTGAGGATACTTAAAATAGCCACAGTCCTGAGATTTTCATAACATATTATAAGGATCTACATCAATGTAAAGACGAGTGCTCCGTGATCCGGGAAGGATCTCTCTCGCTTGGCTTGCAAGCTCCAACAGCGGCCGGCTTTTTTTCCCCTTAAGGAGAATCTGCCAGCGATAGCGGCTGCGCAACTTTTCGATCGGGGACGGGGCGGGACCCAGGATCTCTATCTGCTCCTGGAACTTCGGCTCCCGTTGACGCCTGGCGCGCAATTCCTCCCCTACCATTCTTGCCTTAGCTTCGACCTCCTGGGCGCGCGGCCCCTCTAAACGGAGATGCGCCAAACGGCTGAAAGGAGGGTAGTTCAAATCGCGGCGAAATTCTATCTCCGAAGCAAAGAAGGCCTTGTAGTCGTGAGTAATGATATTAGGGAAAGCGTAATGGTCTGGAGCGTAGGTCTGGATGATGACCCTGCCGGCCTCCTTACCCCTTCCGGCCCTTCCTGCTACCTGGCTCAGGAGCTGAAAAGTTCTCTCCACGGCCCGGAAGTCGGGAAGGTTCAAGGAGAGATCGGCGAGAATCGCTCCTACCAACGTCACTCCCGTTACGTCGTGCCCTTTGGTGATCATTTGCGTCCCCACGAGAATGTCGATCTCCCCCTTTTCCCATTGGCGAATCAGTCGCTCCTGGGAACCCCGTTTGCTCGTGGTGTCCCGATCCATCCGGGCAATCCGCGCGCCGGGTATCAGCCCGCGCAGCTCCTGTTCTACCTGCTCGGTGCCAAAGCCTATTCCCGAGAGGCTCAGATTACCGCACTCCGGGCAGAGATCGCGGGCCGGTTTCCGAGCGCCGCAGTGATGACAGAAAACGCTCTGTTGTTTCAGGTGGAAAGTCATGGCAACACTGCAATGAACGCAGCGCAGCACAAAGCCGCACAGCCGGCACTGGAGAAAGTTTGCGAAGCCTCGTCGATTGAGAAAAATCAGACTCTGGTAACCCCGAACGAAGTTTTGCTGGAGCGCCTCTATCAGGGGAGGGGAAAAGAGAGTTATAAATTTTGAATTTTGAATTTTGAATTTTTCCTTTTGCACTTGTCTGAGGTCCACCAACTCGACGCTGGGCAAGGCTCTTTGCTCGACCCTCTCGGTCAACTCGATCAGGCGGTAACGGCCTTGGCGGCAATTTTCAAAACTTTCTATCGCAGGTGTTGCGGAACCCAGAATAACCGGACAACCCACGAGCTTACCGCGCACCACAGCCAGATCCCTGGCATGATAGCGGAGTCCGTCATCTTGTTTGTAAGAAGGATCATGCTCTTCATCGACAACAATCAGACCCAGATCCGGCACCGGGGCGAAGATAGCGGAACGCGCTCCAACTACTACGTCAACATTACCCGAGAGGATATGCCACCACTGGGCCCAGCGTTCCGAGGGAGTGAGGGCGCTGTGGAGAACTCCAACTCTTCCAGGAAAGCGCTCCTCCACACGATCTAGCAACTGTGGCGTTAAAGATATCTCCGGGAGGAGGATTAAGCTGCGCTTGTGCGCTTTTTGAACCTGTTCCATGGTGCGGAGATAGACCTCCGTTTTCCCGCTACCTGTCACCCCGTAGAGGAGAAAGGTTTCAAATCCGCCTTTGCTCAAACGCTGTTGGATGAGGTCCAATGACTGCTGTTGCTCCGCTGTAAGAGAGAAAAGCGCACGTTCTTGGGGTAAACTCTCTCTTTTCCCGATAAGTTCGGCAATTTTTTTCCTTTGCCCCTTTGTCCTTTCTTTAGCCTCGACGGCCCCCATAGCTAGCAGGCGATTCAGGGCCCGATATAAACCCCCTCCCTGGATTCTTCGCGCCAGGCTCTTGAGTGTCGACTTGCCCCCTTTTTCTTGCAGCTCATCGAGGATTTTTCTTTCCAGGCCTCGAGCTTGCGGAAATTCTCCGGGACAGGAGTAGATTACCCTCTGATTTTCAGTTCTGAGACTTGCCGGGAGAAGGGTGGTCAAAACCTCTCCCAACGGGGCAAGATAATATTGGGAAACCCAGCGGATTAGCTGCAGCAGGGAATGATCCAGGATTGGCCGCTCATCGAGAAGCGCGAGGATCTCCCTAACCTGATTCAGGGAGGTTTCGGTAAGAAAACCCATGACCACTCCTGTGACCCGCCGTTGCCCTAAAGGAACCGATACCCGCATGCCGATCTTCAAGTCGCCTTGCATGAGAGGTGGAATTGCGTAGGTGAGAGGCTCCTTCAAAGGGGAGGGAATGATGACCTGAGCGAATTTTTCCTCCCTTTTCAGCATGGATGAACTCTTACTCACTCAAATGGGTAAAAGCAACATCGCAAGTCCGGCGCCGAGTTGAGGAATGTCCATTTTTGTAACGAAATACCGCAAATTGTTAATTTCTGGCATTTTAAAGATCATTTTGGCCTTATGGTTGAGATAGAAAATAGGCTGTAAAATCGGCCACTTGCAGCAGGGTAGCCATTTTAGCATCATTCTTGCATTTCGATTAGTAGAAGCCGATGCTGATAATAATTCAAAAAGAGTTCTATTTTCATATTGTAATTAATTATATGTAATTATAATTAATTTTCAGGGTTGACAGTGGGCCCCCCGCTATTAGATAATAAGGCGCTTGGTAACACCACCTTGTTGGACGAGAGGATAGGAGAATGGAGCAGACGAACAACGTCAAGAAAATTCGCGAGTCCAAAATGCTGAGCAAGGCGGAACTGGCAAGAATGGCGGGGATCTCACCCCTAACCATCGATCGGATTGAGCGAGGCAAGATATGCCGCTTGGCCACCAAGCGAAAGATCCTGCTCGCGCTCGGCCTCAAGATCACACAAAAACACCGGGTCTTCAAACAATGAAGCTTCCCGCCTTTTGGAACAATATCAATCTCGCGGGTCTGAATCCTTTCCGCAAGGAGGGGGGGCTCGTTGCTTTGGATATCGGCTCCAGCTCTGTCAAGATGGTCGAGGCGATCGGAGAAAAGAGTGGCTACAGACTGGTCAACGCGGGTGTTTTACCGCTTCCGCCCACGGCGGTGCAAAACAATATGATTGCCGATAAGGACGTTGTCGTTAAGACCATTCAGAGCCTTATCCAGGCCAACGGGATTAAGGCAACGCGGGTGATCTCCGCCGTTCCCGGCAGGGCCGTCATCATCAAAAAGATTCAGCTCCCTGCGCAGGGGGAAGCAGAACTCGAGGCCAACGTGGAGTTTGAGGCCACCAACGTGATTCCAGAAAGTCTGGAGAACGTCAATCTCGACTATCAGGTTTTGAGTTACACGGAAGACGGCAGCAAGATGGAGGTGCTGCTGGTGGCGGTAAAGAAGGAAATTATCAACAGTTACACCCAGGTCATTCAGGAAGCAGGACTAACCCCGGCTATCATGGATGTGGATTATTTCGCTATGGAGAATATGTATGAGGCCAACTACGAGATTCAACCGGACACCGTGGTTGGCCTCATACATATCGGGGCGCGCTACACGAGCATCAATATGCTGAGGAACGGCGTGTCGACGTTTACCGGCGACTTGCAGTTGGGGGGGGAGGCATTTACCGAGAGTCTCGTGCAGGGGCTGCAGATTTCTTACGACCAGGCGGAATCATATAAAGTGACGGGCTTGCTGGAAGGTAAAAAGGGCAATGATCTGGAAACCCTGTTAAAGCCCCCGTGCGCGGCGTTGGTTGAAGAGATCAGCCGCACGCTCAGCCTTTACGCTGGCATGGCGGCTGAGGAGGGAATCCATAGCATCTACTTGAGCGGCGGGAGCGCCAAGATTCCCGGGCTCTGTCCCCTCTTAGGAGAAAAATTGGGAGTGCCGGTACAACTCGCAGAGCCTTTTCGTGGTTTTAGTGTGGCCAGGAATATTGACAAGTCCTATCTGGCTGACTCGGCCCTGGTCTTGGCGGTCGGGGCTGGGCTTTCGATCAGGAGGCCGGGAGACAAATGATTCGCATTAACCTGCTTCCCGTCAGGGAGCTCACTGCAGAGGTCGGCCGGCGCCAGGAGCTCGTGATCGCGGGTCTAATTTTGGGCCTAACAGTGGCCCTTGCCGCGACTCTTTATGTCTTCCAATTCTACCGTCTGTATGGCTTGGGGACGGAAGTGGCCAGTCTCAAGAAAGAGATTGAGCCCCTGAATGTTCAACTGAAAGAGGTTGGAGATCTCCAGCAAAAGGTTAAAGCGCTGGAGCAGAAAATCAAGGTCATTGACGATTTGACCAAGAAAAAGGTGGGGCCGGTCAAAGTCTTGGAAAGCCTGTCGCTGGCAACCCCTTCCAGGCTTTGGCTGACGGAGTTTAAGGAAACCGGAGGCAATCTGACCGTAAGCGGGCTGGCCGTCGACAACCAGACGGTCGCCGATTTTCTCAAAGCCCTTTCCACTTTCGCCTATTTCAATAATGTGGACCTGATCGAGACGACCCAGGTGGAAGAGCAGGGAGTTCCTTTAAAGAAATTCACCATCAAGTCGCAGCTCTCCTATCAGCCCCCAGCCCCTCCGGCTGCGCCGCAGAAGGCGGGCCCGGGCTCCGCACCTGAAACTAAGGAGGGAAAGAAGAGTTGAAAGAGTTATTGGACCGCATCCTCGATCTCCCCCGGCAACAAAAGATCGGCGCCCTGGCCGGCTTGGTTGTCGCTATTTTATTGCTCGATTATTTTCTTTTCTACTCGCCGCGCTCGGATGAGATTTCCAAACTTACCCAGGAGGTTGAGAGTCAGCGCAATGAGCGCGACAAGAAGAAAAAGGAGGCAGCCAATATACCGAAGCTGAAAGAGCAGATGGCCCAGCTGGACGGGAGGCTTAAAGAGGCAGTGGCGCAGCTCCCCGATCGCAAGGAGATCCCCGATCTGCTCAGCAGCATTTCCAATAAGGTGAAAGAGTCCGGCTTGGACATACTGATCTTTCGCCCGCGGGCGGAGAATATCCAGGAATTCTATGCGGAAATCCCGGTAGATATCGTGGTCCGGGGGGGGTTCCACAACGTAGCGACTTTTTTTGACGAGGTGGGGAGGTTAAACCGGTTGGTGAATATCGCTAATATCGAGCTGAGGAATCCCAAGGCCAGTGGAGATCAGGTAATCATGGACGTCTCGACGGTAGCTACTACCTTCCGTTTCCTGGACGAGGCCGAGCGGGGAAAAATCGCGGCCGAGAGGGCAGCTAAGGAGAAGGCGGCTAAGAAGTGAGTGAGATGAAAAAATCCCTCTTCATTTATGTTCTCTTGGGCCTTCTGCTGTTTCCTGCGTGGGGCGGCACGCAGGAGGAAAAAGAGTCACCCTCGCAGAAGACTAAAGAGGCGATCGAAAAGTTTAAAAAGGCCCCAGCAACTGCCGGGCAGACTTTGGATGCCCTGAAAGAGGCGGCGAAGGCCAAGCTTCAAGAAGCGCTGGGAGGGAAGCAGGCGGCAAAGGTAGAAACCGGTTCGACTACCCTGCCGGCGAAAAAGCCTGAGCAGCCGGAAAGGCCCCGTTATTCGTCAGTCGGGAAGCGCGACCCCTTCCGGCCTTTGTCATTGAAAGCCAAGGCCAGTCAGCGGGCGCGGGAGAATCTGTCACCGTTGGAACGATATGAGCTCGGACAACTCAAGCTGGTGGCTATCGTGTGGGATATCAAAGAACCGAAGGCCATGGTGGAAGACGGTACCGGGCTCGGCTACGTCGTTAAGATAGGCACCCTCATCGGCCCCAACGAGGGCAAGGTGAAAGCGATTAAGCCAACCGAGGTCGTCATCGAGGAGCAGGTTACTGATTTTTACGGCGCCAGGAAGAGCCAAGAGGTCAGTATGAAGCTGCCGGTTGAATAGCTTATGGTAAGGAGTATCCGTATGATGTTCTCAAGCTTAAGGATGCGGAAATTTTTCCTGAATATGCCTATGCTTGCCCTGATTTATCTAGGGGGAGCCATCGCTGCAGGGGTTATCGGTTGCAGCACTATGACCATCGAGGAAGAGAAAACTCCGCAGGTTGCCAAGCCGGCAGAAGTTCAACCCCAAGCCCAGGCTCAGCAAAAAGCCCTCCAACCGCCGGCGCCTATAAAGGAATCAACGCTGGAGGAGCAAGCCTTTAAGACCCAGGATCTCTCCATCGGTGAGGAGCGGGGACAAACCACCCTGCGACTGAAATTCTCCACGCCGGTCACTCAGTACCGTCACTTCACTCTCACCATGCCTTCGCGCGTCGTCTTGGATATCTATGGTGAAACCAAGAGGGTGGCCCGGGCGGAAACCTTCAGCGTCAGTACTCATTGGGTGGGTACTCTGCGACTCAGTTCCAGTGAGGGGTACCTGCGGTTGGTGATGGATATTACCGCCGCTTCCGTTCCTGCCTACGTGGTCGAGCCTGAGAACGGTGGGTTGAAAATCGTCATTGGCCCGGTCAATCCCCAATCTACGGCTAAGAAAGACGTGCAGTTGATCCGGGCGGGAAAGCGGGGGGATGTGCAGGTGGCAGAGGCAAAACCTGGCGGCGCCGCTTCTGAGGCGCAGGTTTCCGCAGCCCAGACGGGGTTGAGCGCCGAGAAAAAATATACCGGGCAGAGGATCTCCCTCGACTTCAAGGACGCGGACATCAAGAATGTGTTTCGCTTGCTGGCCGAGGTGAGCGGTGACAACATCGTTGTCACGGGGGACGTGGCCAGAAAGGTGACGGTGCGTCTGGTGGATGTGCCGTGGGACCAGGCGCTGGATCTACTCATTGATACCAATGGCCTGGGTAAAGAACGGGTGGGTAATGTGGTGCGGATCTCCACGGCAACACAACTTAAAACTGAAAGCGATCAGCGAGCTGCCGCGAAAAAAGCTAAGGAGAACGAGGAGTCCGTTCAGACTGCTTACTTCAGTATCAATTATGCCAAGGCCAAAGACTTAGTGGACAAGATCAAGCCGGTCTTGAGCAAACACCCGGAGGCAAACCTCGTCTCAGATGATCGGAGCAACACCATTGTTGTGCGCGATATCAAGAGAGGCGTAGACGAGGCCAACGCCCTCATCAGCAGGCTCGACACACGCACGGCTCAAGTCCTGATCGAATCGAATTTGATTGAGACGACGCCGACCTTTGCCCGGGCGCTGGGAATGAAGTTCAACTTCGACGCTCCCACCGGGAACAGCACCGTAGCCGAGAGATCCGTGCAGATGAGGACATCGTTCCCTGCCGGGATCCCTTTCAGCGGCAGTCCACTCTTCTCGGTCATTCAGGACAGAATGGGCTCGTTTAGAAATATCAGTGCGGAGCTCTCTGCTGCAGAGAGTGAGGGAAATGTTAAGATCATCTCCCGTCCCTCGGTGGTGACGCTGAACAACGTACCCTCAACTATCCAGAGTCTGAGGATCCTCAGAATCACGCTCCCCACCTCGACCAATATTGCCAGTGGGACCGGGGCGGCGGCAGGGGCGGCTGTGGCTACGGAGCGGGTCAATACAGGGATTACCCTCACTGTTACTCCTCAGGTCTCCTCGGACGGCTTTATCCTCATGAACATAAATGTGAAGTCAAGCTCTATCGCAGCTACATCAGGTGGTTCGTCGTCGAGCGTGATTCCCTTTGATGAACTCAGTCGAGAGGCGATCTCGAATGTTTTGGTCAGGGATGGGGAGACGATAGTGATTGGCGGGATCATGAAAGACACAAGCTCCACATCCGAGAACGGAATCCCCTATCTCAAAGATATCCCTGTTCTGGGATGGCTCTTTAAGAATATCCGCTGGCAAAAGGACTTTGAGGAGCTGATGGTCTTTATTACTCCGCGCATCATTGCCGGAGGTTCAGAAAACCTCCCCAACGCCGAGCAACTCTGGCGCGAGCAGATGAAGAAGACCACCGGAGGATGATCTTTTAATCTCTTTGGGGTCAATTCTCCGCAGCTTGTTGCGTAGTGGTGGTTGGTAGCTCTGCCAGAGTCCGTCATTCCCGCATGCTTGTAGCGGGAATCCAGGCGAATTTCGGACTGGACCCCCGATTAAAACATTCGGGGGTGACAACTTGGGGAAAAGTCATCCGAGGGCCTTTTGCATTGATCCCCCAACTGTCTAGCCTCTCAAAAGAGAATAGAGTAATATAGGGCATGTTGCGCTATTTTACGGCCGGGGAGTCCCACGGTCCCTGTCTCACCGCGATCATTGATGGCGTGCCGGCCGGCTTTCCCATTGACGTAAAGAAGATCAACCACGACCTCTGGCGCCGCCAGCAAGGCTACGGCCGCGGCGGGCGAATGTTAATCGAGAAGGATGAAGTCCAGATCCGCTCGGGCATCCGCTGGGGGGAAACCCTGGGCTCACCGGTAGCCCTGGGAATTGAGAACCGGGATTGGAAGAACTGGACCAAGAAGATGTCGGTGTCGCCCGAGGATCGGGATGAAGCGCTGGCAGTCACCAAACCCCGTCCGGGCCATGCCGATCTCACGGGCGTACTTAAATATCGTCACTCCGATATCCGTAATATCCTCGAGCGGGCCAGCGCCCGCGATACGGTCTCGCGCACGGCGGTAGGCTCCTTTTGCAAACAATTGCTTGCTCCCTTCGGGATAAAAGTCATGGGCTATATCCGCTCGATCGGGAAGGTGGAGGCCAAGAACGAGGGTCTCACCTACGAAGAGATCTTTGCGCGCTCCGATGAGTCGCCTGTCCGGGTCGCCGACAAAGAGGCCGAAGACAAAATGATCGCCCTCATCGAGGACTGCAAGAAGAAAGGTGATACCTTGGGAGGAATCTTCGAGGTGGTCGCCCTGGGTCTGCCCCCGGGGCTAGGCAGCCATGCCCAATGGGACGATAAGCTGGACGGCCGTTTGGCTCGGGCCCTTATGAGTATTCAGGCTATTAAGGGAGTGGAAATCGGTCTTGGGTTCGAGATGGCCCGACGGCGCGGATCCGAGGTGCACGATGAGATTTTCTTCGATCCCGACAAGATGGTCTCACAGGGTACTCCAAGAATCGTCCCGACGGGATTCTATCGCGGCAGCAACAACTCCGGCGGGACCGAGGGGGGGATGTCCAACGGCGCGCCCCTGGTCGTGCGGGTTGCGATGAAACCCATTTCCACACTTATGAGCCCGCTCCAGTCCGTGGACTTAAGGTCGAAGCGGCCCGCGGATGCATCGGTAGAGCGCTCGGATGTCTGCTCGGCCCCTGCCGCGGCCGTGGTCGGAGAAGCGGTGGTAGCCTTTGAGCTCGCGGTAGCCTTTCTGGAGAAGTTCGGCGGCGACTCTCTCCATGAGATTACGCGCAACTACGAAGGCTATCTGGGGCAGATTAAGAATTTCTGACCCTTGCCTCAAAGCTCCAAAAAAAACATTGCCCTTACCGGCTTTATGGCCGCGGGGAAGAGCGTCGTGGGCAGGAAACTGGCTCACAGGCTGAAGCGGGGTTTTGTCGATCTCGATCAGGTAATCGAAGAAAAGGAAGGAATCAAGGTAAGCGAGATCTTCGACTGCAAGGGAGAGGGCTACTTCCGCAAAGCGGAGAAACGGGCGCTAAGCGAGGTCTTGAGGAGAAGCGGCCAAGTGGTCGCCACCGGAGGTGGGACAATTCTAGATAAAGAAAATCTGGACTTGCTTAAGGAGAAGACTCTTCTCATTTGCCTCGCAGCTCCGCCTGAAACCCTGCTCCGGAGATCGGGGGGCGGCAAGGATCGTCCCCTGCTCGAAGGAAACGACCGCCAGAAGCGGATCGAGGAGATCTTAAAGCAGCGTGAAAAGAGCTATGCCGAGGCCCACTTTACCATCGACACGACCGGCCTGTCCGTGAACGAGGTTGTGGAGGAGATCATAGCGGCAATAGAAAGGCTTTCAGAAAGCAAAGGACTGAAGATAGAGGATGGAAGATAGAGGATGGAAGATAGAGGATCGCGATCCTCCATCCTCGATTCTCGATCCTCAGTTCTAATGGCTAATATCATGCGCACCCTTAAAGTAAGCCTGGGTGATCGCTCCTATCCGATCTACCTGGGAGAGGAGCTGCTCTCTCAGGCCGGAGAGCTTCTGAGAGAGGCCGGATGCGGAGAGA
>MGRY01000158.1:0-5289 GCA_001799045.1 Deltaproteobacteria bacterium RIFCSPLOWO2_02_56_12
CACTACCACTACTCTCACACCCACAGCTACCTCCGCCTCCACCGCCAGCACAAGAGCCAGCACATTGCGCATCAGCTAACTGGCTTACCAAAGCAGACGACAAAGCCAGCGCAGCGCCGAGTTTGAGAACTGCCTGTTTTGAGATTCTGCCTTCTGACCTGCCCCCCCCTCATGAGGCGAGCTTTAGAGTGACAAGGCGATTTAAAGAAACCTTCTGCGATTTGGCCTCGAAGTCCAATTCCCGGTGGAGTTCGGGAGGAACGCGTACGACAAACTTCCCGCTATAGCGCCGTTTATCAATGGGTTCAGGAATTTCCCGCTTTTCCTTTTTAGCGACCTCTATCCATAACTGGGCCGCCTTTTTTGCCTCCTTGGTGGCGGCCTCGGGAGTTGGGCCGTCGGCCATGCACCCGGGGAGCTCGGGGACCTCGGCAATATAAGAAGAATCCTCGTCGCTCCAGCGAATTACGATCCGGTAAGGGAAAGGCTCAGCCATGATTTATTTCTCCTTTAGCAAACCGTACTTGTCAATCAGACCCACAACCTGCCGCACCTGATAAGGTTTGGCCATTCTACCCTTTGGTTGGAGATTTATTATTTCAACGACTCCCTTGCGTGAATAAACATGGTGGCTACCACGAATACGCCTGAGCCGAAAGCCCGCTTTTTCGGCTAATTGTTGGAGCTCCCTGAAGGTGAAAGACTGAGGATTATTTCTCGCCCGCTCAAGGAGTCCGTTCATTAAAAAACAGTATCATTAATGATATTAACTCGCAAACCTCTCCTTGTTCATCCGGGGATCAAATCGGAGATTCGATTGCGGTCGGGAGCGTTTTCCTGCTAATTAAAAGTCATGACTGGGGATCTGCAGACAGGTGTGTTCTACGCCCTCGTATCCGGCGCGCTCTGGGGAATCGGACCGCTATTACTCAAAAGGGGAATGACGCTGTCGAACGTGAGCACGGCCACTCTCATCGAGCAGTATGTTTCTGTCATGGTTTTGCTGCTCATCTCGGCTTTTCGGGGAGAGCTATTTCTTCTGGATTTCTCCGGCAGGGGTTTTTGGGCTTTCGTTGCCGCCGGCACAGTCGGAGCAAGCTTCGGAAAGATCTTCTACTATAAAGGCATCGATAGAGTCGGGGCTTCCAAGTCCACCTCGGTCAAGAACAGCTCTCCGCTTCTCACGGTGCTTTTGGCCGTTATCCTCTTAGGTGAGGAATTGACCCTTGCCGCTGCTGTCGGGTCTATTTTGATCGTTATCGGCATCCTGGTGCTTTCTCGAGTCGAGGTCAAAGGCGGGGAGAGGCCAAGCAGGATTAGTTACTTCTTTTACCCGCTTATGGCGGCGCTCTGCTTCGGGATCAATCCAATTTTTAAGAAGATAGGGATCAACGCCAGCAGCCTGCCGACGCTCGGCGCCACGATCTCCCAGTCCACAGCCCTCGTCGTGATGCTCACCGCCGGTCGCTTCCTTAAGATCAAGCCAAAATGGGAGCGGATTCCAACGCAAAGCCTCATTCTATTTTCTCTTTCCGGCGTGACGGAAGCCCTGGGCTCTTTGTTTACGTTCTTTGCCCTGGTTTATGCCCCGGCGGTTTTGGTCACGCCGATCTGGCGCGTCTCGCCCCTGGTAACGTTTGTCCTTGCCCGTTTTACTCTTAGAGGAGTCGAGGTGGTCACCCTGAGGGATGGGGTAGCCGCGAGCTTTATCGTTGGTGGAATCTTTGTTCTTAGCCAGGGTTGATGGGGCTCGGATAAGAAGGTTGACACTTTTTCGGCGGCAAGATAAAGCTTGGCGCATCGCGGATAGGGACAAACCAACATCGGAGTCCAAGAGTTCTCAACCCGGAGGCGTCTATGGCAGGAAAAAAATCACCCGGGGTCCGATCTTCATCGGTCCGATTCGGCAGCGGCATCACTGCCTTTCGCGCCCTGCCCAAGGCCAAAGCGAGTCGGCCGGCGGTCATCCTTCTCCATGAGAGATATGGCATTGTCCGGCACACCAAAGATCTTACCCTGAAGCTCGCCCAGGCGGGTTATGTAGGCCTTGCGCCGGATCTCTTTTCCCGCTTCACGGGCGACAAAAAGGCCTTGCAGAAAGGTGATGTCAGAGTAGAGCCGAAAGACGATGAAGTGATCCAGGATCTGGGCGAAGCGATCGACTATTTGAGAAAGCTGGAAGCCGTGGATTCTTCCCGCATTGCGGTTGTCGGTATTTGCCAAACCGGGCGCCATTCCCTGCTGCTTACGGCACATAGAAAAGATCTCTCCTCTTGCATTGTTTATTTTGGCGCCGTAGGAGGAAAAGAGTGGGCGACGGACGAGTTCAGGCCGGAGCCCATTGAAAGCCTCATCTCAAAGCTTTCCTGCCCCCTGCTGGGAGTTTTCGGCGAGGCGGACCATATCATCTCAGTTGATGATGTCCTTAGATTCCGCGCTTGTCTTGAAAAGGAGAAAAAGAGCTACCACGTCCGGATTTACCGCGATGCCCCGCATGGCTGGCTCAACGACACCATGCCGGGAAGATACCGTAAAGAGCAAGCCATAGATGCGTGGAAGCTGCTCCTCTCATTTCTTAAGAAAACCTTCGGCAACGGTTGGGATAGAAGCCGGATTCTTTGGACTTTTGAGAGCGATTTCTCCCCCGAGTATGATTTTAAGAAAAACGTGAGGAGGGAATAAGAGATGAGGGGTTGGAGAGGTCAGATCGGGGCGGTGACTCCCACACACCTCGATATTGCCGGAGATTGGTTCAAGGTGGTGCCGGAGGGGGTGAATGTTGTCTTCGCCACGCTGGGAGTGGAGGAGCACACACCCAAAGAGTTTGCGAAGGCCAAAGAGGTTGTGGAACAGGCCGCGCGCGGGCTCATAAAGCTGGGCGCCGGAGCGGTCGTCCTTGGCGGTTCCCCCTTGGTCACTTTAGACGAGGGTGAAGGGATAGGAGGGTTGGCGCGGGAGCTTGAGAAGGAGACCGGCATTCCCCTGATAACCGGCCAGGATGCCGCTGTGCTGGCCCTGCGCTCTTTAGGAGTAAAGAAACTTCTTCTCGTAACCCCCTACAAGGAGAGTCTAAACCAGGGCATGAAGAACCATCTAGAGAAAAGCGGCTTTCAGGTTCTTTGTCTTAAGAGCGCCCTTTGCCCGGGTCCTAGGGAGATGGCCAAGCTTCCGCCGGAGATTCCCTATCGCCTTGCCAGGGAGGCATTTCAACAGGCCCCGAGCGCCGACGGCATCTACATCCCCAACCCGAAATGGCAGGCGATGGAGATCATCGAACCGCTGGAGGAGGATTTGAAAATCCCCGTGGTGACGACTGTTCAGGCCTCGGCCTGGTGGGGGCTAAAAAAGATCGCCGTCAAAGAGGCAAGGCCTGGTTACGGCAGGCTGATGAGTATTATCTGATAACTAAGGAAGCACGGCTGATAAAAGGAGGCCCAGACCTCTCGTCGGCTTGACAGTCCGGCGAGCGCATGATAATTTTTGCCGGAGTTCGTAAGTGGAGGCTGTGCGCTGCACTTCCTCCCGTAATAAGCGCTTCTATCTTATCAAGAGTGGGGGAGGGACAAGCCCTGTGAACCCACGGCAACCGGTCCCGAAAGGGATGTATGGTGCCAACTCTTGCGGGGAAAGTCGCCCCGACAGATGAGACGAAAGCGAAGGAGTTATTCTTTGACCTCTTCGACGCGTCTCGAAGAGGTTTTTTTGTTCCAGGAGGCGAACCGTCCGGAGGAGGCTATTGTGATTGATGATAATAGGAAAAGTACCCTCGAACAAGCAGTGATTCCAGCCAGGTACTCCCGACAAATCCTGTTCGACGGTATTGGCATGGAAGGTCAAGCGCGCATCATCGCCGCGCGCGTTGCTCTGGTTGGCTGCGGGGCGCTGGGCACGGTTCAGGCATCGCTACTGGCGCGCGCGGGGGTTGGAACTCTCCGTATCATCGACCGGGATTTCGTTGAGGAGAGCAACCTGCAGAGGCAGATTCTGTTCGATGAGGACGATGTGCGCAATCTTCTGCCCAAGGCGGTGGCAGCGGAGAAGAAGCTCGGCGCCGTCAACTCGCTGGTTCAGGTCGAAGGCCTGGTCGAAGATGTGAATGCTTCGACCATCGGCAGGTTGCTCGACGGCTTCGACCTGATCGTCGATGGCACCGACAACTTCGACGCCCGCTACCTGATCAACGATTATGCCGTCAAGACCGGCACTCCCTGGGTTTACGGAGCGTGCGTCGGTTCGTACGGATTAACCTTTCCCATCCTCCCGGGTGAGACTGCGTGCCTGCGGTGCGTGTTCGAGAGCGCGCCACCGGCGGGTTTTTCTCCTTCCTGCGATACCGCAGGGGTGATCGGCCCGATCGTTGGCACCATTGCTTCCCTGCAGGCCGCGGAAGCCCTCAAGATCCTTGCCGGCCGGCGCGACCGGATCAACCGGCGGATCACGGCGCTCGACATCTGGGACAACCGGCGTGATGGGTTCGACCTGCCGCCGCGGGATCCGGGATGCATCTGCTGCGGCCGGCATCAATTCGAGTACCTCGATGGCACGCTTGGCGCCGATGCTACCACCCTGTGCGGCCGCAACTCGGTACAAATCCAGAGGCGTAACGGGGCCCGCTTGGATCTGGACGAGCTGGCGCAACGGCTGGCGCCACTTGGATCCTTCGAGAAGAATCGCTTCCTTCTGCGCGCCGTCATCGACGATTATCAGCTCACCGTCTTCGCAAACGGCCGCGCCATTATCAGCGGCACCTACGATCTCGCGCTCGCAAAGTCGCTCTACTCACGCTACGTGGGCGCCTGATTCCCACGGAAGAGAATGACATGATCTATCTCGACAACGCGGCAACATCGTTTCCGAAACCCGAGCCTGTCTTTCGCGGCATGGACGCCTTCGTGCGTTCCTCGGCCGCCAATCCTGGACGCAGCGGTCACCGGCGCGCCATTGAAGCGGAAGCGATGATCGACGCGACACGGCGTTTGCTCGCGCGTCTTTTTGGCTGTCCGCGTCCTGAGCGGGTCGTCTTCACCTTGAACGCGACCGATGCCCTCAACATGGCAATCAAGGGTGTGTTGAGGCAGGGCGACCATGCCATCACTTCGGTGCTGGAGCACAACTCCGTCTCCCGCCCTCTGAACCAGATGGAGAAGGATGGAACCATTACGCTTACTCGACTGCCGGCAAATGGCGGGCACTTCATCGATCCCGATGACGTGGCGCGGGCCTTCACTCCGAAGACGCGGCTCGTCGTGGTGACCCATGCATCCAATGTTACGGGTACCATCCAGCCGG
>MGRY01000158.1:5305-18812 GCA_001799045.1 Deltaproteobacteria bacterium RIFCSPLOWO2_02_56_12
GATCGCACGCGAGCGCGGCGCCCTCCTGCTGGTCGACGCCTCGCAAAGCGCCGGTATCGTACCCATCGATGTCGAAAAGGACGCCATCGACCTCCTCGCCTTCACCGGTCACAAGGCCCTCCTGGGGCCGACCGGAACCGGCGGTCTGGTCGTGGGGGAGCGCGCCGTCATTGCCCCATGGCGGGAAGGAGGAACCGGCGGCGACTCTTCTTCTCCGGTGCAGCCGTCCGAGTTTCCGCACCGCCTCGAGGGGGGAACACCCAACGTCTTCGGCATCGCGGGGTTGCGCGAAGGAGCGAAAATCCTGCTGGAGCGAGGAGTCGAATCGATCCTGTCGCATGAGAGGGAAATGCTCGCCGTGTTTTACCGCGCTCTCAAGGATCCGGCGCGGTACTCATGGTACGGCGCCGACCATGTGATCGCCGGGCAACGCGGTGAAGGGCGGGTCGGCCTTGTCGGAATCAATCTGCCCGGATTCGCCCCGGCGGAAATGGCGGCGATTCTTGACGAGCAGTTTGACATTGCCGTGCGCGCCGGGCTGCACTGTGCTCCCTACGCGCACAAGCATCTCGGCACGTTTCCGCAGGGAACGGTGCGCCTGAGTGTGGGACTCCTGACGACGGCGGACGAAATGCGCGCGGCAGCCGGCGCATTCGACGAGGTCTCGGCAAGTGTGCCTTCTGACGCCTGCTCGGGTTCTTGAGCCGGCGCGGCCCACTGAGCCCTGGTTCTTTACCTCGGCGCGCCCGATAAGGCCTGGGCAAAGGCGCGGCGGAGAAAGACGCCGGTCAGATGGCGTTTATACTCGGCACTCCCTTCAAGATCATCCCCGGGATCAGCAGCTTCGGCTAACACTTGAGCCGCGTCGGCCAATTGCTTCTCCACCTTGTCTCTCGGACCGACCAGGAGAGCGTCGGCCTTATCGGAACGGCACGGGGTCAGACTCACAGAGCCGACAACGGCTCTTGCCTTAGTGATGGCGTTGCCGCTTGCATCGACATCCAGTACCAGCGCCAGACTGAGCGTGGGGCGCTCATGGACTTGAAACTTCAGGTAGGCGGCGCGCTGGGACTTTGCCAGAAGCGGGATCTCGATTGCGGTCAAAATTTCATCCGCAGCAAGCGCGGTCTCGTAAGCGCCGACTAAGATCTCATTCATCGCCAGGGTTCTCTCTCCGTTCCTTCCCTGTACCCGGGCCTTTGCGCCAAGGGCTAGGAGAAGCGTTGCCGGATCGGAGTGGGGCTCGGCAAAACAGATATTTCCCCCCAATGTTCCGGTCGCACGAACGCGCACATTGGCTATTTGTCTTGCCATCTCGGCCATCACCGGAAGCCGCTCCCGCACCAGCGGGGAATTTTCAATGGCGCGGTGAGTTACTGTTCCGCCGATGTGGAGAGAAGAGTTCTTGGCTTCAATCTTATCCAGCCCCGGCACGGTCTTTACGTCAACCAGATGCTCATAACGCAAAAGGTCGTGCTTCATGGCAAGGAGCAGTTCTGTCCCGCCAGCATAGAGCCGGCCCTTCTCGCCGTAATGCGCAAGCATCTCTGCCGCTTCGGCTACGTTCTTGGGCTGATGCATTTGAAAACGTCTTAAGGGCATCATGGGAATGTCTCGTTCAAAGTTTAAGGTTCAAGGTTTAGGGGTTCCGGGATTTTTATTCTTTGAACTTTTGAACCTTTGAATTTTGTAACTCCTTCTCTTTGAGGGCGCGCCAAACTCTTTCCGGTGTCAGCGGCGCTTGGCGGATCCGCACGCCGACCGCGCGGTCGACGGCATTGGCGATATTGGCCGCCATCGAGTTGAGCGAAGCCTCGCCGCCGCCTTTGGCGCCATAGGGGCCGACACCATCCTGGTTCTGCACCAGGTGGAGCTCAACCTCTTTGGGCAAGTCGGAAAAGCGCGGCAGGCGGTAATCTAAAATCGATCCGTTGACTAACTGTGACCCTTCATAAACCAATTCTTCGAAAAGGCCGATGCCCATGCCCATGGTCGCGGCGCCGATGTCCTGCCCTTCGGCAAGCGCCGGGTTAATCGCCAGGCCGACGTCGCCGACGGTGACGAGTTTTTCCATGGTGATTTTTCCCGTTTCTTGGTCCACGGAAACCTCTACGCCGGTGCAGGCCGCTTCCCAAAAAACCGGCAACTGAGAAAATTTTCCGGACTTGCGAATGTAAGAGCGGCCGATGACCTCGCCGTCGGGAAGCGCGTAAAACTTAGTGATGACTTCCGACCAGTTGAGTTGCGCCTCGCCGCAGCGCACGCCGCCGCGAACAACTTGAATCTCTTCGACTTTGACCTTGAGCACATCCGCTGCCATCACGACCATTTGCTGGATGGCTTCGCGGCTCGCTTCCAGTACGGCGCTGCCCATGAGAGTCGTGGTTCGGCTGGCGCCGGTCGAGCGGTCATAAGGGGTAATTGCGGTATCCGACGAGACCACGTTGACATTATCGAAAGGCACGCCCAACTCTTCGGCAGCGATTTGCGGGAGGACCGTATGGCTTCCCTGACCCAACTCGGTGCTGCCGGTCATGATGGTCACGGAGCCATCGGCATGCACACGCACTGCCGTTGAAGTGAGCGGATAGGCGCCGGCGTCACTGCCCGAGCACGCAATACTGCGACCGTGGCCTTTCGGCAGGGGATTCTTCCAGCCGATGGCCTTTGCGGCGGTCTCCAAGTCTTCTTTCAGGGTGCCGTCGAACGGACGCATCTTGGGAAAAAATTCTTCACCCGGCTTCGCCACGTTCGCCAAACGAAATTCGTAGGGATCTTTGCCGATCTTCGCCGCCAGCTCATCGATCTGCGATTCGCCGGGCAATGTCACCTGCGCGCAGCCAAAGCCGCGGTAAGAACTTGCCGGGACCGTGTTGGTATAGAGGGAGCAATTTTCGATCAATACGTTCGGAATGGCATAGGGGCCGACGCAACGGTTAGTTGACTTTTCGACGACCAGCGGGCTGTTTTCGGCGTAGGCGCCGGTGTTCATGTAAATCTTTGCCTGGCGGGCGATAATCTTGCCCTTGGCGTCAACGGCCGTACGCATCCAGGTGTAGGCGTCGTCGCTGCGCGTCGTCAGCATCGCTTCTTCCACGGTCAGTTGCAGTTTGACCGGCCGTTTGGCTTTCCAAGAGCAAGCCGCCACTAAGGGTTCAATCTTAGTGTACGATTTACTACCGTAGCCGCCGCCGACGAAGGGCACGATCAGGCGCACTTTGCTCACGGGAAGATTGAAGATCGATTTGAGATCATGGCGCACCATGAAAGGATGCTGCGCCGAGGAATAGACGGTCACGCCTTGATCCGTGACATCGGCGATGGCCACGTAAGGTTCCATCGCGTAGGCGTAGGCCATCGGAAAATAGTACTCGCCCTCCACGATGGCCGCGGCCTTTTTGAAGGCCTCTTCAACGTCGCCCCATTGAATACGATGCTGCTGGCAGATATTCGTCCCTTTGCCGGCGGTCACTTCGCCTTCGAATCCGCGCAGCGCGCCGGCCTCGAACTGTTTCTCGTGCAGCAAAGGGGCGTCTTTGGCCAACGCTTCTTCCGGCGTGAAAACGGCCTTCAGCTCTTCATACTTGACGTCGATGAATTCCAGCGCCTCAAAAGCGGTACGCTCGTCGATGGCGACCACCGCGGCGACCGGTTCGCCGGCATAACGGACTTTCCCAATGGCGAGTAGGGGATGGTCTTTTACCGCGTGACCGTAATAGGGATTCAGCCCCTCCAGGTCGTTACCCGTAATCACGCAATAGACACCCGGTCGCGACGCGGCCCGCAACGTGTCGATGGAAACAATCTTCGCGTGGGCGTACGGGCTGCGCAAGACCTTGGCGTAGGCCATGCCGATGAGTTTAAGGTCGGCGACATAGGGGGCTTTGCCGGTGACTTTAACCCGGCCGTCGCGGCGCGGTATCGAATGGTTGACGACGTGAAAATCAGTTTTCTTCTCGGCGCTCACTTCTTGCTCTCCTTAGCCATCACCCCGGCGGCGCGTTGAACGGCGGCAACGATGGGGACATAGCCGGTGCAACGGCAAATATTGCCATCCATGTGATGAATAATCTCAGCGCGCGTCGGTTGGGGATTTTCGTCCAACAGCGCTTTGGCCGCCATGATCATTCCCGGCGTGCAAAAGCCGCATTGAAAGGCGAAGTCGTCGATGAACGCCTGTTGAAGCGGGTGGAGGGTGCCGTCAGGTTTTTCCAGTCCTTCGATGGTCGCGACGTTCTTGCCCCGCGCCTCGTAGGCCAGATAGGTGCAGGAGCTTACCGGTAGCCCGTCCACCAACACCGTGCAGGCGCCGCAGACCTGCACTTCGCAGGAAACTTTGGTGCCGTTCAGATTGAGATGGTTGCGAAGGACCTCGGCGAGGGTTTCCTCTGCCTCGCACTCCATCTCGACCGGCTTACCGTTCAGCTGGAACTTCAGCGCAACTATTCTCATGCCATCAGTCATAGTGCGGCAAAATCTCCTCAGACCAGATTGTCATCTGCTTAATCAAGCTATCCATGGTGGGATAGATGATCTTCAACTCGAAATGTTGAACGCCGGCTTCGATGAATTCGTCGATTCTACGGCGCACATCATCCACCGAGCCGAAAATATGTCGATCCAGCGCGAATTGCATGCTATCGATGTCGCGCTCGTAACTTTCGCTGCTGGCTTTAAGCGTCGGCGTGGCGAGATTGAGGCCTTCGTCGCGCGTCTTCGCGATAGTTGCCAGCTTCTCAACTGCGACGGTGATCTTGGACGGATCGCGCCCGTTCTCTCTCGCTGTTTCGGCCAGGATGTCGCATCCTACTTTCATTTCTTTCGGGGACAGCCAGCCGGGAATCCAGCCTTCGCCGTATTTTCCCGCGCGTTTCGCCGCGAGCTTCATCCAGCCGCCCACCCAGACCGGCGGATGGGGCTTCTGGACGGGTTTGGGGAAAATCTCCGCGTCTTTAAAGCCGATGAACTTCCCCTGGTAAGAGGCCGCCGGCTGGGTCCAAATCGCTTTCATCGCTTCGATATATTCGTCGGTGCGGTCGCCCCGCTTGTCGTACGGAACGCCGAAAACCCCAAATTCGTCCGATTCGCGCGTCGCCTTGGAGCCCAGGCCCACGCCGACGATCAATCGGCCGTTACAGAGCCAATCCAATGTCGCGCATTGTTTTGCGGCGTAAATCGGATTGCGGCACGGCATCACCAGGCAGGCCACACCGAGGGTGATCTTTTTGGTCTCCGCGGCCAAGTAGGACAATACGGACATCGCCTCGTAGAAATTTGCATCCTGGGTATCGGTAATAGCTTCCGTAGCGCCGGAGGAGATATGATGCCGGTGCATCTCGGAACTCCAGACGACGTGATCGTGGACCCAGATCGAATCGAAGCCTAATTCCTCCGCCTGCTTCGTTGCCCTGACAATATTCTTAATACTGGAAAGCGGGCCCGAGTTGGGCACCCGCACGCCGAACTGAATCTTATGCATGAACTCTCCTAGCGTTCTTCCGTGATTTTGATTTTGTTGTACTTCAAGTGGCGGTCGTACCAATCGACCACGTTGGCGGCGACGTCATTGAAGTAGTCATTATAGATGCCGTAGTGCGTGGTCTGTTTGTAAAGGACCAGCTTCTTGGGTTCACCGGCCTTCTCATAGAGCCTGAAGGACTGTTCTTCCGGCGTCACCGCGTCGTTTTCGACGGCGATGAACAACGCGCCACGCGGGGAAATCTTATGCACGACGTCCTCCGGACTGTATTCGAGAATCGCTTCGGCGCACTGCAGCGGCATCTGTTGGGGAATCTTTGCTTCCACCTCTTTTTTAATTGTGGTCGTCTGGCGCTCCGGTGTTTGGACCATAATTCCTTCCCGTGCGCTCACAATGGCGCCGGAGCCGGTGAGCGCACGTTGTTTGCGGTCTGCTTCAATGCTCTTCAGGTAATCGATCCACTCATACTCCCGTCGCATTGAATGGAGCCAATCCCGGCCGTTGCTCACGCCGAGATAGCAAACGCAGCATTTGACGCGCGCATCGATGGCCGCGACGTAAACCGCGTTGCCACCGCCGGTCCCTCCCGAACCGTAGGTCGCGATCCGGTTGGGATCGATGTCCGCCCGGGTCTGCATGTATGTGATGCCATTGCGGATGTCTTCCGCCTGCCATTGGGGCATTACCCAGCCGCGATGTTTTCCTTCACTCTCGCCCCAGCCCCGGTAGTCGAAGCACAAACAGGCGTATCCCGCGGCGCAGAGCTTTTCGAACATCAGGATGTAGTGCTTGGCGTCCTTCAAGCCGAGGAAACCCGGACCTTGAACGATTCCCGGCCAAGGCTTGCCCTGATCTCCATCCGGTAGATAGATAGCACCGCTCAGCTTATCGCCTTCGCTATAAAAAGTGATCTTCTCAGTTCGCATGTTTTCCCCGCTTTCGGTTACGCCCGGACAGCCGGTAGAACTTCCTGACCCAACAAGTCAAGCTGCTGATACCAGTCGGCGTAGCGGAAACGCAGGTCAAAAACGATATGATTGAGACCGGCTTCTTCGTATCGTTTGGTATCGCGAGCGATATCCGCCGGAGTTCCGGCCATGAGCAGGCCTTCGATGTCCTCTACCTTGGAGAATGTGCCGGATGCCGGCTTTACCCAGGTCTTCTTGCTGGGGGCGTTGCCTTCGTTGATCAGACCCTTGACGTTAACCTTGCTGAGCGCGACGTCTCTCTTCTTGTCGATGCTGGTGATGGGGATCGCGCCGGTGGTAATCATGGGCCGTCCCGTCAGCTTGCACTGCTCTTCGAGGTACTTGACCATCTTATTAAAAGTAGCCGTGGGAATACGTCCGGGCATCCAGCCGTCGCAATAATCCGCCGCGCGACGGCAGGAAGCCGGTGTGCCGCCGCCGTACCAAATCGGAATCTTTTTGCTCGGCGTCGGTTTGAGCTCGACGTCTTTGAAGTCGTAATAATCGTCTTTGTAGCTGATCTTTTCACCGGCCCAAAATCGGCGGCAGAGCAGCGCGTTGATTTTCGCTATGTTGGCGCGATCTTGTAGAGTCGTCTTCTTATGACCCGCCGCTTCGAATTCATGGGGAAAGGTGCCGAGACCAAGACCCATGATGATATTGCTGTCGCACAGCGTGCTGAGGCCCGCCATGGACTGGGCCAAATGAATCGGGTGGCGGTGCGAGATCATCGTGCCGGTGCCGAGGGTAAGTTTCTTGCAGACCGTCGCAACGGCCGCGAGTATCAGCAACCCCTCGATATGGGTATTATCCTCGCCCTCCATCCCGTGCGGTTCGAAGACTAGGTGGTCCCTGACCCAAACCGAGTCAAAACCATAGGCCTCCGCCTTTTTCGATCCTTCGATACATCTTTCGGCCGAACCGTACTCACAAAAATGCGGCAGCAGCAATCCGAACTTCAACTTCGTTGGCATCTACTTTCTCCTTTCCTGTCGCCAAACGGAAAACACCAGCGGAAGAATTTTTCTATCACATTTTTAGCCTGAAAGACAACTTGGAAGCGGGAGACACTTGGAAGCGGGAGAGTCAAGGGCTAGTTGACAGGGCGCGCTTTGCGCGATAACTTGCGCCGTTGAAGCAAAACCAAGGGAGGGATTGTCTATGGCCTCTAAGGCAGTGAAAGAGTTTGAAGTTCATCCCTACGTGCAGTTCATGATGGACAAATACAGTCCCTATCGGAGGTGGATTGAATCCGAAGGAATTCCTATCGTGAGCGGTTCCTATGTCGCGGATGTTCGCACCCTGGAGCTGGGGGACTGGAAGAGGAGAGGAGGAAAGGGCGCCTATTTGAGCTTTTCCGACCAGTTGGTCGCTGACGGCTACGTTTGCGAGATTCCCCCCGGCGGGAACCTGAAACCGCACAGACAGCTCTATGAGGAGATCATCCTGATCGCTGCCGGCAGGGGCGCAACGACTATTTGGTACGATGGGTTTCCGAAGCGAACCTTCGAGTGGGAAAGAGGCAGCCTCTTCGCCATTCCTCTTAACGCATGGCATCAGCACTTTAACGCCAGCGGGAGCGAGCCGGCCAGATACATGGCGCTCACCAGCGCGCCGGTGGCCTTCGAACTCTACCGCGACCCGCAGTTCATCTTCAACACCAGCTACCTGTTCAAGGATCGCTTTAACCCGGAGGAAGAGGATTTTTTCAGCAAGGAGGGGAAATACTACACGGAATACTACGGCGGCATCCTGCACTCAAACTTTATCGCCGACATCAGGAAGATCAACCTGGTGCCGCGGGAAAAGAGGGGTAAGGGGACGCGGAACATGTACATCCACATGGCCGGCAGCGCCATGCTCGCCCATGTCTCCCAGTTCCCGGTGGGGAGGTACAAGAAGGCCCACCGTCATGGACCCGGGGCACATGTCTGCCTGCTGGATTCGACTGGCTACACGCTCATGTGGGATGAAGGGGAGGCGCCCAAAAAGTACGACTGGCACGAGGGCAGCGTACTCTCGCCTCCCGCGGGGACCTGGCACCAGCACTACAACACGGGAAAAGAGCCGTGTAAGTTCGTTGCCCTGCATGCCAACACCGCGGTGCAGAGGGAGGAGAAGGGGGTCGAGCAGATCGAATTTGAAGACGAGGATTCTTCTATGAGGAAGCTGTACGAGGAGGAGTGCGCTAAGAGCGGTGTTAAGCCGGATATGGGATAAGGAGGAGGACAATGTACGGATGGAAGGCACGAGTCGGACATGTCAGCGCTTCCAGGGGCGATGCCTTTGTTTACGAGTTCTATCGCATGATGCCCGAGGAGTTCATGTTGCTCAACACTACCGGCAGAATCCGCCAACTGGCGGATGATCATATCAAGAAGCAGCTTGAGTTTATCGAGGATGCCGCCGTGGATCTTGAGCAGGCCGGCGCCGATGTGGTGATTGCGGGCGGCTCGCCCATGTTCACCATGATGGGTTACGGAAGCGATGTCGAGGTGACCCAACATATTCAATCGAAGCTCAAAGTACCGTTTACCCTGGGGATCACGGCGGAGATGGAGTCGATGCGCAAGCTGGGAATTAAGAAGCCGGTGGTCGTGACTCCCCACCGGGACGACATGAATGAGCGGCTCGCCGGGTTTCTCACCAAGGCCGGATTCGAGGTGAAGAAGGTCGGCGGCTTGGGAATTCTCAAAAATGCTGAAATAGGAGCCCAGCACGAATACGTTTCCTACAGGCTGGCAAGAAAACTCTTCTCTGAAGCGCCGGATGCCGATGGGATCTTTCTCCACTGCCCTCGCTGGCCCACCATTCGGACGATTCCTCTCCTGGAAGAGGAATTAGGTAAACCGGTGGTCAGCTCGACGCAGGCCATGATCTGGCAATGCCTTAAGATGATCCGGGTAAAGGTCAAGGTGGACGGGTGGGGCAGGCTTATGGAAACGTTGAATGAAGCACCGTAAGTCGGGGCTGTAGTTTAAGGAGGGGAAATAGTTCGTTGACAGAGAAAAAAACGCCCATCGTGATTCAGGGAGGCCGGCTGATCGACGGAAATGGCGGCAAACCCATGGAGCGCGCCACCGTCATTATCGAGGGCAACCGCATCAAAAGGGTAGCTCAGGGAAAGGTGGATTTTCCTAAAGAGGCCCGTCTCATTGAAGCCGGCGGAAAGACGATTCTTCCCGGTCTGATAGACAACCACGTACACTATCGCAATCACAGCGGTGAGTTGTTTCTCGCCCACGGGGTGACCTCGGTTCGAGACCTGGGCAACCCTGTGGACTGGATCCTGGCGCAGAGAGATGCGATCGCATTGGGGAAGGTCCGGGGCCCAAGGATCTTTTGTGCCGGCGGCGGCTTCTACGGCAAAGCGACTCGGGGACACCACATGGTGCCGACTAACCCGGAAGAGGGCCGGAGGATGATGAGGAGATTAATCGAGCGAGGCGTAGATTACGCAAAGATCCACCTGGGTGTTCCGCTCGACATCACCCGAGCCGTCGCGGACGAGGCCCACTCCGTCGGGATGAGGGTCTCAGGTCATTTAGAGGCGAGCCTCATTCCCTACGCCGAGGCCGGTGTGGACGGGGTGGAACATGCCACCGGGTGCGCTGAAGCGACGATAAGAAGCAGCGAAGGTATTAGAAAATTCCAAGGGCTCAATCTGTGGTTGCAGAAATTTTTGGGTCCCTGGACGCTGGCTGAAACGAAGCACTTTCCTGAGGTCACCGAGTCATTGGCGCGGAAAGGGGTCTTCATCGAGCCCACCATGGTCCTCTGGGGCGCCTCTTTGGGGATGAGGAAAAAGTGGGAGAGGGAGGACTATGAGCTTCTTAAAGAGCCCGGCCTTTCCTATATTCCTGAGGACCAGAGGCTTCTCTGGCTGGATCACCATTATGCGGCTTACGGGGCTAGAGTCAGAGATGAGCCCAAACGAGATGTCGTGATCGGGAATCGTTACTCGATTTACGGGATCCTCCCTGAAGAGCAGCTAAGAGAGGGCCACGGGAGGTTGCAGGAGTTTCTCTGTCGACTGGTGCAGGCCGGAGGCAACGTGGTCACCGGCACGGACTCGGGTGCCGCCGACATTCCCGGGATCAGTCTCCATCGGGAGCTGGAGTTCATGGTTGCCGCAGGCCTCAGTCCCATGCAGGCGATTCAGGCGGCAACCAAGGTGGGAGCAGATTATCTGGGCAAGGAAAAGGAGTTGGGAACCGTGGAGGAGGGAAAGCTTGCGGACTTGATTGTCGTCGCAGGAGACCCCCTGGAGAATATTACCCATACCCGCAGGATCGACAATGTGATCAAAGATGGGGAGATTGTGGATACGCGCTATCATGAAAGCTTTTCCAATCCCATCCCCCGACCTACAAGCGTGGAGTTCTACGGTTACCCGAACCCCAAGCTTGAGGAGGTCTCCCCGAAGGTGATCAGTGAGGGAGATGGAGAGACAGAGTTGGTTTTAAAAGGAAAAGATTTTTTTCCCGCTTCCATCGTCTGTTTTGGTGCGAACCCCATTCCCACACGCTTTACCAATCAGGAGGAGATCCGGGCAGCCCTTCCCTCCCACTTGGTGCACGCGGGAACTTTCCCAATCGTGGTGATTAACCCCAAGCCCAGAGAGTTTCCCGACGGGGGAGGGGTCTCGAACCCTCTCCCCCTCATTATAAAATTTGTAGATGCCAACTTCCCCCAATCTTATAGAGGAGCCGAAAAAATCAACTGAAGTTCTTTAGAGAGGAGACAGCGATGTACCCATACAAAATTTTATCCAGTCGGATGATCTACGGCCTTGCGCTGAATATGCTTCTGTTTCTGGCGTACTCGCACGTTGGCCGCGCCGAATCGATCGACGAGTTGTACGAGAAGGCAAAAAAGGAGGGCGGGAAGCTGGTTCTCTATGCGCCTCTTTCTACGAGAACCCAAGAAGTGGTGCTCCCAACCTTTGAAAAACGTTTCCCCGGAATCAAAATCGATCACATCGATGCCACCTCTGACGCGCTGGTGACCCGGGCAGTGACCGAAGCGCGCGGGGGTAAGGTCTTCGGCGACATATTCGCCGCAACTTTGGCGTACATAACGCGGATGAGAAATCAGAAGCTCCTGGTGGATATGGCGCTACCCGAGGCGGCGGCTTACCCGAATAACCTCAAGGGCTCGTATTGGGTAGCGACGGACACCCAGTTTTATGTTGCCGGCTGGAACACGAATCTGCTCAAGAAGGGGAAGGATCCGAGACAGTTTGAAGATTTTGCTGATCCCAGATGGAAAAAGAGGCTCATCGCCGAGCCGCGTGATTTCCAGTTGCTGCTGGGGCTCGCCAAATACAAGTACAACAGCGATGAAAAGGCGATCGATCTGTTGAAGAAAATTGCGCTCAACAACGTTGAGTTCCATAAAGGCCACTCGCAACTGGCCGAGCTTCTGGTTGCGGGTCAGGCCGAGGTCTGCATGACTTGCTACTCGCACCACTTTCCCCCGCGGATAAAGAAGGGCGGGCCAATTCAGTCGATGCTTACCGAGGGCGTCGGCGAGGTCGGCGGCACCGTTGCGATCTTTAAGGATGCGCCCCATCCGAACACCGCTCTGCTCTGGGCGCGTTGGATCATCAGCGAAGAGGGGCAAAAAGTCTATGCCCAAGCCGGCGAGACTCCGGCCCATCCAAAAGTAGAGCCGGTTGAGAAGACGCGACCGGCAAAGATTTACCTGCTGAGCGTTGATGATGTGAAGGAGTTTCCCAGGTATGAGAAGCTCTGGAAAGAGATCTTCCAGCTCCGTTGAAGTGATGTTTAGGTCTCACTTTCCCAGCACGCAGTTGGCGATGTCGATGCAGCGCGCGAACCAGACCTTCGGGTGACGTTTGGCGTACCTGATAAACTTCTCCAGCGCCGCAGCCCGGCCCGGAGTTCCAGACACGTAGGGATGGACGCAATAGGCCATCCGCATGGGATGTCTCTTGGATTCAGCATATACGGCGTCAAATTCGTCTTTAAGAAACTGAAAGGCATCTGTCGGGGTCTTCATCGCGCCATAGATGCCGAAGATGTCGTAGTCCGTATGGCCCGGGACCTTGTAGGGGACCTCGACCAGCACTTTGTCTTTCACGGGGATCTTATACGGAAAATCGGAGTCGAAGAAATCGCCGTGCCAGACAAAGCCCTCCTCCAGCAAAAGCTCAAGGGTATTTTCCGTAGGCCGGGTGCCCGGCGAGATCCAGCCGACGGGTCTTTGGCCCGAGGCCTTCTCCAGAGCGGTGACCGATTTTTGGATCGCCTCTCTCTCCTGGTCGCGCGTCATCATAAACAGTTGCGCGGATTGGTCGTACGAGTGGGCGGCAATCTCGTGCCCGCGTTGGCTAAGCTCTTTTAGGATTACTGGCTCTTTTTCCGCCGCCAGACCGCTGATAAAGCATGTGCCCTTAACCTGGTTCCTGTCGAGGATATCCATGATACGCCAAACCCCCGATTTGAAAGCGTACTCCGTGCTGGTCAAGACCATATAGTCGGTCTTGGACACGGAATCGCGCGGTTGAGGATCTCTGCCCCACATCCGCCTTGTCTGACGCGACCACCATTCGTGCGTGACGTTGATCGTAACCGCGACTCTTGCCCCCTTGGGCCACTTTACCGGTTCGTTTCTCAAGCTCATGATCGATTTAGTCCCCCTTGAAATTTTTTCCCGTACCGCAGCTTATAAAGATCCCGGATCAAAAAGGCAAAACTGTCCCCGCTCCTGTCTCCAGTGCGCACCGGTAAACCCAATCAGCGATGGCGATGTCCTGGTTGACGAGACCGATGGCGCGCATGAAGATGCGCTCCCGATCCGATTCTCGCCCCGGTTTAAGCCCTGCAATCAGATCAGGCAGCTCGGCGTAGATATCACTCCTGGTGAGGAAGCCCTCTTTTAACATCCGCTCCAGATCGGATTTTTTCTTGCAGTGCTCCCAGCTATCGACGACAAACTTATCCGCCTTCTTATAAACCGCGTCTTCCATCTCCTGATGCTTTCCGATCGAATAAACAAAAACACCCTCCTCCAGCCATTCTTTACGGACAAAAGG
>MGRY01000159.1 GCA_001799045.1 Deltaproteobacteria bacterium RIFCSPLOWO2_02_56_12
AACCAAAAGCAGCTTCAAGAACTCTTTTTTCACTTCGCCAAGCACTACCAGGTTGACGTGCTTCCGCATCTCGATTTCGAAAGTCTTCTTCCGGCCCTCAAGGTCGGCGATCTTTTCGAGATCATCGCAAGGAAGGTGAGTTTTGGTGATGCCTTAATTATCGCTGCCATGGAAAAGTGTGTCTCCGGCGCTGCGAGCTTTGTTTCATGGAATGCCCAGCACTTTACTGATCGTCTTTCAATCCCTTCGTTGACCCCCAGGGAGTTTTTAGAAAAGAGATCTTAAATTGACTGACTTGAGGGAAACGGTGGCGATGGTCAGAGAGAAAAGGTCGGATAGAAAAGAAACAAAGGCACAAAAATAATTGTGGCGGATTGCGATTTGTGCTAGCGTAATTTTATTCAAATGGAGCATTCCCGTTTCGTCCACCTTCACTGTCATACCCAATACAGCCTTTTAGATGGTGCCAACAGGATCGAGCCGTTGTTGGAGCGGGTGAAACAGCTCAAACAGCCGGCCCTTGCCATGACCGACCACGGCAACATGTTCGGGGCGATCGAGTTCTATCGAGAGGCCCTGCGCCACGGCGTTAAGCCCATTATCGGTTGCGAGATCTACGTGGCGCCGACCAGCCGCTTCGAGCGCAAGGGCGTGGATAAGGGGAACAAAGAATACAACCACCACCTCATTCTCCTGGCCATGAACCTGGAGGGATATCGCAATCTATGCAAGCTTGTGACCGCAGGCTACACGGAAGGCTTTTACTATAGGCCGCGGATCGATAAGGAGCTGCTCAAGGAACGCAGCGGGGGATTGATCGCGCTTAGCGCCTGTTTGCAGGGTGAGGTGGCCTCGGCCCTATCGATTGGTCAGGTGGAGAAGGCCAAGGCCGCTGCCGAGAGCTATGCCGCTATTTTCGGCGACCGCTACTACCTCGAAATCCAGGATAATAAGCTCCCACAGCAGGAAAAGGTTAACCCGATGATCCTCGAACTAAGCAAGGATCTCTCCATCCCCGTAGTAGCGACCAATGACTGTCACTACGGCGAGAGGGAAGACTCCGAGGCCCACGATATCCTGCTCTGCGTCCAGACCGGAAAGACCGTTCAGGATGAAAACCGGCTGAAAATGGAGACGGATGAGCTTTTCGTCAAGTCAGCGGAGCTGATGAAGAAAGGCTTTGATTATTGTCCCGAGGCCGTAGAGCGCACCGTGGAAATAGCCGAGAGGTGCAATCTCGAGCTGGAATTCGGCAAATACCATTTTCCCCATTTCGAGCCGCCGAAGGCGATGAGTCTCGACGATTATCTCGATGAGCTCGCCCACAAGGGGTTGGAGGAGAGGCTTGAGCCCACTAAAGCGGCCCATCCCGATGAGGTCGACCAAAGGCTAAAACTTTACCGAGAGCGTCTGAACTTTGAGATCGGCGTGATCAAGGGAATGCAGTTCTCGGGGTATTTTCTGATCGTCGCCGATTTCATCAACTACGCGAAGGACCACGGCATTCCCGTCGGTCCGGGCAGGGGATCGGCTGCCGGCAGTCTGGTAGCCTATGCGCTCAAAATTACCGATTTGGACCCGATCCGTCACGGCCTCCTCTTCGAGCGTTTTCTCAATCCCGAACGGCGCTCCATGCCCGACATCGACGTCGATTTTTGCATCCGGGGCAGGGATCAGGTGATCCGCTATGTAAAAGAGAAATACGGCTCGGATAAAGTGGCCCAAATCGCGACTTTTGGGACTCTGAAGGCCAAGGCGGCGATCAGAGATGTCGGACGGGCGCTGGGCTTCTCCTTTGCCGAGACCGATGCCATCGCCAAGCTGGTTCCCGCTCCCAAGCAAGGCTTCGACTATTCCCTGTCCGATGCCATCAAAATGGAGCCGCGGCTGCAAGAGATGATGAAAAGCGATCCGCGAGTGCAGAACCTGATCAATCACGCGCGGCGCCTGGAAGGGCTGACCCGCCACGCCTCGACCCACGCCGCGGGTGTCGTCTTATCCAAACTCCCCCTGGTCGATTATCTCCCCCTCTGTGTCGATAAGGAAGGGGGAATCGTCACCCAATTCGGCATGGAGAGTGTGGAAAAAATCGGCCTCATCAAATTCGATTTTCTCGGCCTGAAGACCCTGACTCTCATCCATGATTGTCTCAAGCTTATTCATGCGGGCCGGGGAGCAGAGATCGACATAAACAATCTGCCGTTGGATGATAAAAATACCTATCGTCTCCTGTGCTCGGGCAACACCACGGGGGTCTTCCAGCTTGAGAGCACGGGCATCCGGGAGATGACGGTAAAGATCCGGCCCAACTGTTTCGAGGATCTGGTGGCGATCCTGGCCTTGTTTCGTCCCGGCCCTCTCGACAGCGGGATGACTGAAGAGTACATCAAACGCAAGGACGGGAAGGAAAAAATCCGCTATCTCCATCCCTTGTTGGAGACCATCCTTAAAGACACTTACGGGGTCATTGTCTATCAAGAGCAGGTGATGCAGATCGCCCAGAGCCTTGCCCAATACAGCATGGGAGAGGCGGACATCCTGCGCCGCGCTATGGGTAAGAAAGATCCGGAGGAAATGGCCAGCCAGAGAGAACGGTTCACCCAGGGGGCGCGCAAAAATAAAATCGATCCCAAAAAGGCGACCGAGATATTCGATCAAATGGAGACCTTTGCCCGGTACGGCTTCAACAAGTCCCATTCGGCCGCCTATGCCTTGATCTCCTACCAGACCGCCTATCTGAAGGCCCATTATCCGGTAGAATTCATGGCCGCCCTGCTGAGTTCCGAAATGGGAGATACCGACAAGGTGATCAAGAACCTGGCGGAGTGCCGCGAGAGAGGGATCGAAGTTCTTCCCCCGGACATCAATGAAAGCCGCGCCGATTTTACCGTGGTCGGGGATAAGATCCGTTTTGGGCTGGCAGCGGTGAAGAACGTAGGCGAGAAAGCGGTGGAGGTTGTTCTAGAGAGCCGTGAGCGTGAGGGAGTGTTTGAATCTCTCTTCAATTTCTGCCGGCGCGTCGACTTGAGCGCGGTAAACCGGAGGGTGGTCGAAAATCTCATCAAATGCGGCGCCTTTGATTCTGCCGGCGTTTCGCGCGCCCGGATGATAGCGGTCTTGGACGAGGCCATGAAAACGGGACAGTCGTACCAGAAGGGGCAGCAGAGCAATCAGATCGATATCTTTGATGGCCTGGGTGGAGGGTGGGGCAACGGAAGTGAGAATAGCGCCGATAGCTACCCGGAGGTGGACGAGTGGTCGGCGCAGCAGCAACTGGTCTTCGAGAAGGAGTCTCTGGGGTTTTACATAACAGGCCATCCGTTGGATAAGTATGAAAGCGCCCTTAAGAAACTAACCAGCGGAGCCATCGTCAACATCCGGGAGAAGCCAATCGCCGGCGAGGTCAAGGTCGGCGGTGTCGTGACAGCGCTAAAACTCAGGAACACAAAGAAAGGCGAGCGCTACGCGAGCTTCCAGTTAGAGGACAAGACAGGATTCATTGAGGTGCTCGTGTGGCCCGATATTTACCGCCGCTGTATGGAGACTTTGGTTCAGGACGATCCTATTCTCGTCCAGGGGAGGCTGGAAGTGGGGGAGGATAGGATACAGGTCATTGCCAATGATGTGATCCCGATAGCCCAGGCATCGTACCCGGCTCAGCCGACCTCTTCATCGGTGCGGCCAGATAGAAGACAGAACGGCGACGGCATCCATTTCTATCTGCGCGGCCAGGAGGTAACCTCAGAGGAATTGGGACAGCTTCATGAGACGCTGCTCAGATACCCCGGACCTTGCACGGTTTTTCTCCATCTTTCCATGCCGGATAAAAGCGAAACCATCATCGAGCTCCCGATGCATCTTAAGGTTGCGCGAACCGCTGAGCTGTCCCAGACAGTGGCGAGCCTGTTTGGCAATCGCATTACTTTGGCGCCATAGAATCTCTTGAAGCAAGTCTCATCCCATCCCTGCCGATCCCAGGAACGCGCCATACTGGTAGGCGTGGATTTGCCCTCGCTCAGCCATTTGGGTCACAACCTGGAGGAGCTGGAAAAGCTGGCGCAAAGCGCCGGGGCCAAGGTGGCCGGGAAGTTCACTCAGCGCCTGAAGAGGGTAAGTCCGGCTACTCTGATAGGCTGGGGAAAGGTGGAAGAGATCCAGGGCCATCTTCGCGAGATAAAACCCGACCTGGTTATTTTCGACGAGGATCTCAGTCCCGCACAGCAGCGCAATCTGGAATCCGCTTTCTCGCTCCGGGTTATCGACCGCAGCCAATTGATCCTCGATATCTTTGCCCAGAGGGCGCGGAGCAACGAAGGCAAACTGCAGGTCGAATTGGCCCAGCTCGAATATCTCCTCCCCCGCCTCACCCGCCGCTGGACCCATCTCTCCCGGCTCGGCGGCGGAATCGGGACGCGCGGTCCGGGGGAAACTCAGTTGGAAGTCGACCGCAGAAGGGTGCGCGAGAAGATCGGGGCTTTGAAACGGCGCCTCGTTACGGTCGAACGGACGCGTTCCCTCCAGCGCCGGGAGCGACTGGAAGTTCCCTATGCTACGATCGCGCTTGTCGGATATACGAACTCGGGCAAGTCGACATTAATGAACACCCTTACACGGGCCGGCGTCCTTGTGGAAGATAAGCTGTTTGCAACTTTGGACCCCACGATTCGCTGCCTGAGGCTTTCCAACGGTGATCGGGTGATGGTGGTTGACACGGTTGGTTTTATCAATAAGATTCCTCACTCTCTCATCGAGGCCTTCAAAAGCACGCTGGAGGAGGTGCGCAGCGCGGATCTACTGCTTCATCTCGTGGATATGACGAGTCCCCTATACGAGGAGCAGATCCAGGTGGTTGAGGCCGTTCTGAGGGACATCGGGGCAGGAGATACTCCTTATATCATGGTGCCGAACAAAGTCGATCTTGCCGGGCTACCTTTTCCGAGGCTGGTTGGCAACGGAACGCGGGAGGCGTGTCCCATTTCGGCGTTAACCGGTCAGGGGGTCGATCATCTGCTGGAGGTTATCGGCAACATCCTCGATCGCGGCAAGGAGCAGAGCGAGTTCTCATTCTCTCCCACTCAGGGATCACTTCTCTCTCTGCTGCGTCAGCGGGGTCGTATCCTCGACGAAAAGTTCGACGGAGATACCATCCGCGTGACGGCGCTGCTCAGCCCGAAGCTCGCAGGTCAGATAAGAAAGCGGTTAGGAGAGGTATGCTAAACTTGCCTAACTTTATCACTTTGATCCGCATCGTGGCGATCCCTTTTTTCCTGGTCTTGCTTTCTTCCGGTCTTTACCTGGAGGCGCTGATCGTTTTTATCGTCAGTGGTTTGACAGATTTCCTGGATGGCGCTCTGGCGCGCATGACCAATCAGCAAACCCCGTTAGGGTCCTATCTGGATCCGGTGGCCGACAAATTGTTAGTCATGAGCTCGTTCGTCATGCTCGGCCTGATCCGGGCGATACCCCCTTGGCTGGTGGTGCTCGTTGTGAGCCGGGATATCATTATTCTGTCGGGCTACGGGGTATTTTATTTCCTCGTTGAAGAGCGCCTGGTGAGCCAGCCCAGTTTCATCGGCAAACTCAGCACCGTTTTTCAGCTCGTTACCGTCGGCGTGGTTTTGCTTTATCTCTACGATTCTCAGCTCGTTGCCACATGGATCGATGACTTTCTATTCTTGGCCACCGCTATAACCACCATCACCTCCGGCTTTCAGTACATCTATCGGGGTCTGGTCCTGCTCCAGAATCGAGCTTCCTCCCTGAACCGGTTAAGTTGACATAGTGGGTAAAAATTGATAGTAAAATCAGACGCTTGCAAGGGTTGAGGGGGAGGGTTGGTGTTTATAGGCACGTAGCTCAGTGGGAGAGCGCTTCCTTGACACGGAAGAGGTCGGCGGTTCAATCCCGCCCGTGCCTACCATTTCATAAATTAGAGGGTTCAAGGGTTAGAGGGATCAAGTGTTGAAGAGGCTGCTGAAAAACTCCCACGTGGTCATTCTGAGGAGCCTTGGGCGACGAAGAATCTCTAATGATTCTTTTGAGATTCTTCGCTTCGCTCAGAATGACAAGGAACCAAAACTGGCTGCTAACGGGAAATTTCAACAGCTTGTTGAAGGGCTAATCAAGCAGTAATGGGAAATATTCAGGTTAGGCTGCCAGATGGAAAAACGACGGAAGTTTCCTCTGGCCTTAAGATCCAAGAGCTTGCTGCTTCGTTGGGGATCGACAGTAATGTCATCGCGGCGAAGATAGACGGCGTCGCGGTAGATCTCGATCGGGCTTTAAGCCGGGATTGCACTTTAGACTGGATTTCTTTGAATAGTCCCGAAGGTCTGGATATCCTGCGCCATTCGACTGCTCACCTTATGGCCCAAGCCGTGCAGGATCTTTTTCCCGGCACGCAGGTGACCATCGGACCGACGATCGAAGATGGTTTCTATTATGACTTCAAACGGGATAGATCCTTCACTCCCGAAGAGATTGAAAAGATCGAGGCGTGCATGCGTGAGCTGGCGGCGTTAAACCTCAAGGTCGCGCGGGAAGAGATCGCGCGGGAGAGCGCGATTGAGCTCTTTCGCCGCATGGGCGAGGAATACAAGGTTGAGATCTTGGGAGATATCCCGGAGGAGACGGTTTCCCTTTACCGGCAGGGCGACTGGGTCGATCTCTGCCGCGGGCCTCATGTCCCCTCTACGGGGGCCATCCGCGCCTTCAAGCTCACCGGCGTCGCGGGGGCTTATTGGCGTGGGGATGAAAAAAACGAAATGCTCCAGCGCATCTACGGAACGTCGTGGCCTACCGAGGAGGCGCTGCGCGAGCATCTGAGGCTCTTAGAGGAGGCCAAGAAAAGGGACCACCGCCGCTTGGGCAGAGAATTGGATCTGTTCAGTTTCCACCCGCTCGCCCCGGCGAGTCCTTTTTTCCATCCCAAGGGCGCCTTCGTTTACAATGAACTGGTTTCTTACATGCGCCGTCTTTATCTCCGCTACGGTTATCAGGAGGTCATTACCCCGCAAATCTTCGATGTGGAATTGTGGCGCCGTTCGGGCCATTATGACCATTTCAAAGAGAATATGTACTTCACCCGAATTGAGGAAAGGGAATTTGGGGTGAAGCCGATGAATTGCCCGGGCCACACCTTTATCTATGCTTCCAAAAAGCGATCCTACCGGGACCTCCCGCTGCGCTATGCGGATTTTGGCCGGCTCCATCGTTTCGAGAAATCCGGCGTCACTGCGGGGTTGACTCGCGTCCGTTCCTTTTCCCAGGACGACGCGCACATTTTTTGCGCCCCCGATCAAATCGAGGGAGAAATGGCGGCTCTTCTGAAAATGCTGCGCGAGGTCTATCAGACCTTTCAATTTACCGAGATGCAGGTTAAGCTTTCCACGCGTCCGGATCATTTTATCGGCAGCCTCGAGGTCTGGGGGCGGGCGGAAGATTCTCTGGCACAGTCGCTGAAAAAGGAAGGGATCGCCTATCAGGTCAATCCCGGGGATGGGGCCTTCTATGGTCCCAAGATCGATTTTGTTGTCCTGGATGCTTTGCGTCGCGGGTGGCAATT
The DNA here is from genome assembly GCA_001799045.1 of Deltaproteobacteria bacterium RIFCSPLOWO2_02_56_12. Lineage (GTDB taxonomy): Bacteria > Desulfobacterota > Binatia > UBA9968 > UBA9968 > UBA9968. The sequence goes on from MGRY01000159.1 coordinate 7,565, forward strand.
AGCCACGATCCAACTCGACTTTTCCATGCCGGAGCGTTTTGACCTTAGCTATGTGACGCCCGGCGGAACCGAGGCGAGACCCGTGATGATTCACCGGGCGATTCTAGGTTCTATTGAGCGCTTCATGGGTATCCTGATAGAACACTGCGCCGGGGCGCTGCCGGTTTGGCTGGCGCCGGTGCAAGTCAGAGTGATGACGGTGACGGATGAGCAAAAAGAATACGCGCAAAAAGTCTTTGAGGAGCTGAAAGCTCTCGGCTGGCGGGTCGAGCTGGACGGGCGAAACGAGAAGTTGGGCTATAAAATCCGCGAGGCCCAGGTGGAAAAAATCCCCTATGCCGCCGTCATAGGAGACCGGGAAGTCAAAGAACAGACGATTTCTCCCCGTCGGCGGGGCGGTGAGAATCTCAAACCCATGTGCGTTAAAGACTTTGTGGAGATGCTAAAGGCGGAGGTTACACAGGCGTTAGGCAATTAGCTATCAGCCATCGGCGGTCAGCCGGGATCTGAAAGCTTTTTAAAAAGGAGGTGGCTTATATCTAAAGAGGCGAGAATCAATCATCAAATTCGTGCCCGTGAAGTTAGGGTCATAGGCGCGGAAGGTGAAAAGCTGGGCGTCATGCCGCTGCACGAAGCGCTCAAGCTGGTAGAGGTGCAGGAACTGGATCTGGTCGAGGTGGCCCCGGAGGCTCAACCACCGGTCTGCCGCATGATGGATTACGGAAAGTTCCGTTATATCCAGAGGAAAAAATCGCAGGGGGCAAAGAAAAAGCAGACCTTTGTGGCCGTCAAGGAAGTTAAGATGGGTTCGAGGACGGATCCTCATGACTTGATTTACAAGGTCAGTAATATTCGGCGGTTTATTGAAAGGGGACAGCGGGTAAAAGTCTCGGTTTTCTTTCGGGGACGGGAGATTACCCATCCTGAGCTCGGTAAGCGGATGCTCGACGGGGTCTTAACCCAGGTGCTGGATATTGCCAAGCTCGATATCTCCGCCAGGTTGGAGGGACGGAACATGTCTATGCTGCTGACGCCAAAATAGAGAAGGCAATAGGCGTAAGGCATGAGGCAACAGGTAGTAAAAAGACCCAAAAGCTAATGCCTGTTGCCTTTCGACTGTTGCCTATTTGAAAGGAGAGACAAGTGCCAAAAATAAAGAGCAGAAGAGGAGCGGTGAAAAGATTCAGAGTCACTGCTACGGGAAAGATCAAACGAGCCAAGGGTTTTAAAGGCCACCTTCTTTCCGGTAAAGGAAGAAAACGGAAGCGGCGGCTGCGGCATGCTGGAATGGTATCAGCCGGCGAGGCCAGGAATATCCGTAAGTTGATACCGTATTTATAGAGGCTAGCCACGAGCAATGCAAAATGTAAACTGCAAAATGCAGATTGCAAAATTTTCACTTTTCAATTTGCACTTTGCATTTTGAATTAAGGAGGTTAACACGTGCCAAGAGCTAAGGGAGGAAGTAAGTCAAGGCAGCGGAAAAAAAAGATCCTTAAACTGGCGAAAGGCTATGTCGGGGGTCGGGGAAGATTGTATCGCTCTGCAAGGGAGACCGTAGAGAAGGCGCTCGACTATGCCTATAGGGACAGGCGGGTTAGACGGCGGGAGTTTCGCGGTCTCTGGATCACCCGTATCAGTGCGGCAGCACAGCTCAACGGGCTCTCGTATAGTCAGTTTATCAAGGGTCTGAAGCAGGCCGGCGTGGAGCTGGATAGAAAGATTCTGGCGGATCTGGCCGTTTCGGATATGCCCGCTTTTGGCCAGATTACCCAGTTCGCCAAGGCCCACCTGACGGCATAGTTTTTTTCATCCTTATCCGCATGCAAGAATCTTTGGAGACTCTCAGGGAGGAGATCCTGGATCGAGTCGCTCATTGCGGGTCGGAGCCGGAATTAGATCATCTTCGGGTGGAATACCTGGGCCGCAAAGGCAGAATTACCCTGTTGTTGCGCGGTCTAAGAGAGATCCCGGCAGAGGAGCGGCCACAGGCGGGGGAGCAGCTGAACCGGCTGAGACAGCTTGTTGAGGAACAGTTGGAGGCCCGCCTTGCGGAGTTGAAAGCTCGAGAGAAGGAGAGAATCCTCCGGGAGGAGAGGGTCGATATCACGCTTCCCGGGAGCCGCTGGGAGCGAGGTCAAATCCATCCGCTCACCCTGGTCATGGATGAGATCATAGACGTTTTTTTGGGTATGGGATTCGAGATCGCCCGCGGCCCTGACATCGAGGATGACTATCATAATTTCGAGGCCCTCAATATGCCCAAGGATCATCCCGCGCGGGACATGCAGGATACCTTTTTCGTCTCTCAGGAGCGCGTGCTCAGGACCCATACCTCGCCGGTTCAGATCCGCGTCATGGAGAGTCGTAAACCCCCGCTCCAAATCATTGCCCCCGGCGCGGTTTACCGTCATGACGATGATGCGACTCACTCGCCGATGTTCCATCAGGTGGAGGGCTTCATGGTGGACGGCCATATCTCCTTCGCCGATCTCAAAGGGGTGCTGACCCACTTTATCCGCCGGATTTTTCGCGCGGAGATCAAGGTCCGTTTCCGCCCGAGTTTTTTCCCTTTCACAGAGCCCAGCGCGGAGATCGATATCGAATGCATGCTTTGCGGCGGAAAAGGCATCCCTAAGGACCAGCAGGTCTGCCGCGTGTGCAGGGGGTCGGGGTGGCTCGAGATCCTCGGCGCCGGCATGATCGATCCTCAGGTGTTTCGTTTCGTCGGTTATGACCCGGAAAAGGTATCCGGTTTTGCCTTCGGGATGGGCGTGGAGCGGATCGCCATGTTGAAATTCGGCATCGAGGACATTCGCCTCTTTTTCCAGAACGATATACGCTTCCTCCGGCAATTTGCCTGCCTCTAGCTTGACGATGAAGCTCACCGTTCATTGGCTGAAGGAATTTGTGAGTTTTAGGGGCTCCCCGCAGAAGATTGCCGAGGCGCTAACGATGGCGGGCCTTGAGGTTGAGTCGCTCGTCCCTCTACCCGCAGAAGGAGAGGGAGGTAACGATTGGTTGATCGAGATATCCGTCACGCCAAACCGTGGCGACTGCCTGGGAATCCTTGGGGTGGCCCGTGAGATAGCCGCGCTAACCGGAGAACACTTCAGGCTTCCCCCCACGAGTCCTCATGCGGGCGATCCCACCCTCAAGCAAGTCATCGATGTCAAAGTAATGCATCCGCGTCTCTGTCCGCGTTATTCTGCCAGGGTAGTTCAAAGCGTCCGCGTGGCCCCTTCCCCCTCTTGGATGCAGTCGCGCCTGGAGGCCTGCGCCATTCGCTCCATCAATAATGTGGTGGATGTCACCAACTGGGTCATGCTGGAGACCGGCCAGCCCCTCCATGCCTTTGATCTTGCGCGGTTGACCTCCAAGCGGATTGTCGTTCGACGGGCGGGCGCGATTAAGAAGTTTGTGACGCTGGATGGAATCGAGCGGCAGTTGGCTCCGGAGGACCTTCTTATCTGCGATGGCGATGCTCCGACCGCGCTGGCAGGGATTATGGGGGGGGAAGACTCAGAGGTCCGGACGGATACGCAGTCGGTGCTGCTGGAAAGCGCCCATTTTGATCCCCTCACGATTCGTCGAACCGCGAAGCGTCTGGGGCTCCATAGCGAAGCATCGCATCGCTTTGAAAGGGGGGTAGATCCGGAAGGGACGCTCTATGCCTTGGACCGGGCCGTCTTCCTCCTGGAGAAAATGGCAGGAGGGATTCCTCTCAAGGGGGTTGTGGATCGGCGCGCTCGACAAAAAGGGACCAAACCAATTTTGCTGCGGACCGAGAAGGTCAAGGGGCTTCTGGGTATTGGGCTCAGTCCAAAGGAGACAGAAAGGATACTCAAATCTCTGGGCATGAAGATCCAGGGTCGTACTAAAGCTGGACTTAAGGTGATGCCGCCTTCCTTCCGCCGCGATCTGACGCGCGAGATCGATCTGATCGAGGAGCTGGCCCGACTGCATAGTTATGACAGGATCCCCTCCACGCTGCCTCTAGTGCAGCCGGGCGGCGGAAAGGTTGACGCCCCTCTCCGTTGGGAGAGAAAGATTCGCTCCTTTATGGTCGGCGAGGGGCTGAGCGAGATGGTCAATCTCCCTTTCGCCTCCAGCGATATGAACCGGCGTTTCTGCGGGATCTGGCAGGGGCAACGCTCTCCGGTTGCGATTCTCAATCCGTTGGTGCAGGGGGACGCGGAGATGCGCTTAAGCCTTATTCCCGGTCTGGCGGGGAACCTCGGCGCCCATATTGCGCAGAAGGCAAGGGGCTTTCGCGCTTTTGATCTCGGCAAGGTTTTTAGCCTCGACCCCAAGGGAGTACCCGAGGAGAGAGAGTGCCTGGCGGGTATTATCTTCGGCCGGAGAGAACGCAAAGGACTGCGGGTGATGGAAGAGCCGCCTTTGACGTTGCTTGATGTAAAAGGGTTGGTCGAGGGGATTCTGGAATTGGCCGGCGTGGAGCAGAGCACTGTCTGGACGATTCCGGATGTCCCCTCCTGCCTCCATCCCGGAAAGGCTGCTTCCCTGCAATTTGTCGACGGCTCCCGGATGGGCTATGTGGGCGAACTGCACCCGGATCTCTGTGAGGAGCTCGGCCTTCCTTCCGCGCTGATTTTTGAACTTGACATTGAGGGGTTGGTTCAGTATGCTCCGCGTCAATTAACGGTTCGTTCCCTGCCACGATTTCCGTCCGTTGAGCGGGATTTGTCTATAGTATTGGAGGATGGCTTCCCGGCTCAACAGATTGTTAGTTGGATCAAAGAGCAATTCAACCATTCTCTCATTGAAGACGTGCATGTATTTGACCAGTACAAGGGCGCTCCGGTTCCAGAGGGCAAAAAGAGTTTAGCCTATACGATTTCGTATCGGGCAAAAGACAGGACGCTGACGGATGCAGAGGTGAACTCCCTTCATCGGGATCTGATTTCTCGGATCGGTGAGGTATTTGGCGCGCAGCTGAGAGAGTGAGCATACATTTATAAAAAGAGAGAGGTCGGAAATGACTAAAGCTGAAATTATTGCCCGCATCTACGAAAAAGTGGGTTTTTCCAAGAAGGAAGCTACCGATGTGGTAGAGGCGACGTTCGAAGTTGTCAAAGGCTGCCTGGAGAATGGGGAGAAAGTGAAAATATCCGGATTTGGCAACTTTGTGGTCAACACCAAACGGCCGCGAAAGGGGCGGAACCCACAGACCGGCGAGGAAATCATCATCGTGGGGCGGAAGGTCTTGACCTTTAAGCCCAGCCATATTTTAAAGAAAAGCCTCAATAATATTTCTTCTTAAACCCTGCGAAATCCATGCTTCCCCGTTTGCCGGATAAGCTCTATTTCAAGATCGGAGAGGTGAGCCGCATTGTCGGGGTCAAACCCTACGTGCTGCGCTACTGGGAGACGGAGTTCGAGCTCCTGAAGCCCGGCAAGGCCCCGTCGCGCCATCGCATGTACCGGAAGAAAGACGTGGAGCTTCTGCTGGAGATCAAAAGGCTCCTTTACGTCGAGGGTTTCACGATCGAAGGGGCGAGAAAGAAACTTAAGGAAGTCAAAAAAGAGGAGCGGCAGCAGCTCAAATTAGCGCTGCCTGATTCCACCTACAAAAACGCCCTCGGCAAGATCAAAAAAGATCTTCAGTCTCTGCGGAAAATGCTATCTTAACGGTTTTCCTATCGCTTGAGCAAGCCAAGTTTCGCTATGGCAATCGGGCAAGAACTTTGGCTGGCCTTTTCTGGATTTCATTGATTTAAATCCCCAGGAATGTTACATAGATCCCTAGTTGAGAAACATTATCGGGGCGTAGCGCAGCCTGGTAGCGCGCACGCTTGGGGTGCGTGAGGTCACCGGTTCAAATCCGGTCGCCCCGACCATTCTCTCCATTGTGAAACCTCCTGACCGAATCCCGCAGGAACATATCGGGGCCAGAGAAAAGATGGTCCAGGAGCAGGTTGTTGCTCGGGGGATCAAGAACCCGAGGGTGGCGCAGGTGATGCGCAAGGTCCCCAGGCACCTCTTTGTCGAATCTGCCCTGGCGGATCGCGCCTACGAGGACGGCCCTCTGCCCATCGGCGAGAAGCAGACGATCTCTCAACCTTATATGGTGGCCCTCATGACGGAGGCTCTCGAACTCAGGGGGGATGAAAAGGTTCTGGAGATCGGTACTGGATCAGGATATCAAACGGCGATACTAGCCGAGCTCTGCCTGAACGTCTTTTCCGTCGAGAAGATCCGCTCCTTTGCGGTCCGAGCCAGGGCGATTCTGGACGGGCTCGGCTATTACAATGTGGCGATTCATGTGGGGGATGGGACCCTGGGCTGGTCCGAGCATGCACCCTTCGATGCTATCATCGTGACAGCGGGTTCCCCGGGGTTGCCTCAACCGCTTGTGGAGCAATTGGCTGTGGGCGGGAGGCTGGTCATTCCCTTGGGAGACGAGCAGTCCCAGGTGCTCAAGCGGGTACGACGCACAGCCACGGGGCTGGAGGAAGAGCAACTGGGGGAGTGCCGGTTTGTTAAGCTCTGGGGGAAGTACGGTTGGGCCGACTGAACTCTAAGGCTCCATTTTTCTTTCTCTTGCTTTTCGTTTCATTCCTTTCCGACGGGTGCGCTCTGCGGTCTCCCGTTCCGTCACAGAGGAAACCGCAGGGAATTTATCATGTGGTGAAGGGCGGCGAAAACCTCTTCCGTATCGGAAAGGCCTACGATCTCGCTTACCAGGAACTGGCGCGAATCAACAGGATCCCTGATCCACACCAGATCCATGTCGGGCAGAGGATTTTTATCCCCGGGGCGACGCGGCAGTTGCCCGTAGAGATCATCACTCCCTTGAAGGCAACGATGGAGCGTCCCAGTCTTCCTGATCAAGCCGAGCAGGGAAAAGAGGGCTTTATCTGGCCTGTGGCAGGGAATGTCACCTCAAAGTTTGGCCCGCGCGGCGAGACATTCCACGATGGGATAGATATCTCAGCCCCCGAGGGAAGCCCCATTCGCGCTATCGAGAATGGCGAGGTGATCTACAGCGACCAGCTGCGGGGGTATGGCAATCTGGTTATCATCCGGCATCCCGGAGGGTTTGCCTCTGTCTATGCGCATAATCAGAGCAACCTGGTTCGGGAAGGGCAAAAGGTAGCCCGGGGAGATGTGATTGGCGAGGTCGGGAGCACGGGAAGGGCTTCGGCACCCCATCTCCATTTCGAGATCCGCAAG
>MGRY01000160.1 GCA_001799045.1 Deltaproteobacteria bacterium RIFCSPLOWO2_02_56_12
ACAGTATACAGCAATTGACAGTTTAATTTGAGATAGAGGCAGAATCTGAGTTGTCTGGGAACCGATGGGTCCGACCCTTCAATCTATACAATTTGGGAGGGCTCCAGCCGCAGCATTAGAGTCGTGCCTGAATCGTCAATTCAAACTATTCCGTCCTGACTTTCACCTTTTCGCAATTCCGAAAGTGTGGAAATATCCGGCTTGGGAGCAGGTGGCAGCGGGGGGGCGAGGGGCGCCTTTCTCTTGACCCCCACTATTCAAATAGGATAAGAGTCTACCATGATGATCGGGCTGGAAATGATAATCCGTACTTCGGCCTGGTGGCGCCGGTATATTTTTCGGCGTCTGCCGCCTGGCTAAATCCAGCCATTGTGGTTTAAACCAGAAAAGGCCATAGGCAGACTAACCTATGGCCTTTTTAATTTTTATAAATAATGTTTCAACCGTCATTTAAAGAATTCAGTCGCCTCGCCAGGCAGGGAAACCTGATTCCGGTCTATCAGGAGCTCCTGATGGACCTGGAGACTCCGCTGTCATTTTTCAGGAGATTGGACAAGGACCGTTACGCATTTCTACTTGAGAGCGTTGAGGGCAGCGAGCGCTGGGCCCGCTACTCCTTTCTCGGCACCCACCCCTACCTCGTTTTTAAGTCCGGAGGAAAGCAGATTGAGATCATCGAGGAGGGAAAGCGGAAAAGCCTAACGGCCGATAGGCCGCTTGAGCTCTTGGAGAAGCTTCTCAAGGAGTACCACCCTGTCACCGTTGAGGGAGTGCCGCCGTTTTTCGGCGGGGCGTTGGGCTTCGTCGCCTACGATGCAGTGGAGCAGTTTCACGAAATCCCCAGCGCCAAGAGGGACCCTCTTGGCATGCCGGAGATCTTTTTTATCTTCGTCCAGACTCTGGTCGCCTTCGATAACCTGAAGCACACGATCAAGGTCATCGACAATGTGAGGTTGAATGGAAAGACCGGCCTCCGCAAGGCCTACAACAAGGCCACAGCCAGAATTCGAAAACTGATCTCCTCGCTGGAGAAAAAGCCCAGGGCAATAGAAGCCAGGGATCTTAGCGGGCAAGCGCGGGCGAGAAAAGTCCGCTCCAATTTGACTCCAGAGGCATTTGAGGCGGCGGTTCGCAAGGCCAAGGATTATATCGAGGCCGGCGATATCATCCAGGTCGTCCTGTGCCAGAGACTGGAGACCAAAACTGAAGCCGACCCGTTTGAAATCTATCGCGCCCTAAGATTTATCAATCCTTCGCCTTACATGTTTTATCTGGAGCTCGAAGGACTCAGAGTCATCGGCTCGTCACCCGAGACCATGGTGCGCCTCACCGGCGATACTATAGAGCTCAGGCCCATTGCCGGGACGCGCCGCAGGGGATCCACGCCGGCCGAAGAGGCGCGACTCGAAGCCGACCTTCTTTCCGATCCGAAGGAAAGGGCGGAGCACATAATGCTGGTGGATTTAGGTCGCAACGATGTCGGACGGGTGGCCGAGATCGGCTCCGTGGAGGTGAACGAGCTGATGGCGATCGAAAGATATTCGCACGTCATTCACCTTGTCTCCAACATCCGCGGAAAACTGGCGCCCGGGAAAAGCCCCTTCGACCTTTTTGTCTCGAGCTTTCCCGCCGGAACGGTCTCCGGCGCCCCCAAGATCAGGGCGATGCAGATCATCAGCGAGCTGGAGCCGGAGAAGCGCGGACTCTATGCCGGGGCGATCGGCTACTTCAGCTTCAACGGCAATCTCGACACCTGCATCGTTATCCGCACCATCCTGATGCAGGGGAAAAGGGCCTTCATCCACGCAGGCGCAGGGATCGTGGCGGACTCGGAGCCGGAGAAGGAATATCAGGAGACCCTGAACAAGGCGCGCGCGATGTTGAAGGCGATAGAATTGGCGGAGGGCTGGAGGCGAAGATGAAAAGAGCGGCTATCCTATCCGCGTCTTGGCTCACCGTCTCGTCGGGAACTCGTTCAGGGACTTACCTCGCTCCCCGAAAGCAATACAGTTGTGGGTTCTTTGAACCTGCACGACTGGTGCTTTCGGGTCGCTCGGCAAGCCCCTTCACTCATGGACGGTGCAAAGATTTTCGACGCCGCCGACCGGAGAGGGAGCAGGCCGGGAGCGGATTGAGGGCGCGATGCACCAGCCGTGCAGCGTCAAGCGTATTTAACGGTGCAGCGTACCACAGGTATATTGCATCGCGCCCGAGAGACGCTTCCGGTCTGCGTGTCAGCCTACGGGCGAAATGATATCAACATGATTCTGCTGATCGACAACTACGACTCCTTCACCTACAATTTATTTCACTACCTCGGAGAGATAGGAGCGGAGGTTCAGGTCTACCGGAACGACAAGATTACCCTTGAGAAAATAGCAGAGCTCAAACCGGAAAAGATCGTAATCTCCCCCGGCCCCTGCACTCCGAAAGAGGCCGGGATATCCTGCGATGTCATACGGCGCTTCGGCGACAAGACCCCGATTCTCGGCGTCTGCCTGGGACATCAGTGCATCGGGGCGGCCTTCGGCGGCGAGATCGTCCGCGCCCCCACAATCATGCACGGCAAGCTGTCCGATATCCTCCATGATTCTCAGACCATTTTTCGTTCGCTGAAAAACCCATTCCCTGCGATGCGCTATCATTCCCTGGTCATAGATCCCGGGCGATTGCCTCCGGAGCTGAGCATCAGCGCTCACACTGCCGAAAACGTCATCATGGGCGTGCGTCATCGCAGTTATCCCATCGAAGGCGTGCAGTTTCACCCCGAATCGATCCTCACCGAAGAGGGGAAAAAGCTGCTAAAGAACTTTTTGGACTACTACTGACCAAGACAAGATCCTTTCACGAGGCCAAACATGGCAGAGGGAAAAACAGAACGGTTTCAGGTACTGGTGTTGGATGACTATGAGGGGATGGCCGCTCAAGTCCCGGCGTTCGGAAAACTCCAGGCGCGCGCCGACATCACCGTGATGAGGGAGCGGCTCGGTACCAGCGAAGAACTGGGCCGGGCCCTGAAGGAGGCAAACGCAGTCCTCCTCATGAGGGAGCGAAGCAAATTTGGCGACGAACAGTTGTCTCTGGCCCCGGCGCTGAAGCTGATATCGCAAACCGGCCAGGCCATTCCCCATCTCGATCTTCCGGCGGCGACCCGCCGTCGCGTCGCTGTCGCCGTTACTCCCAACGATTCCGGGATTTCCACCATCGAGCTGACCTGGGGGCTGATCTTCGCGCTGCTGAGACATATTCCTGAGGTCGATCGGAGAATGCGCCAGGAGAGCTGGCCGGCAGTCGCCGGAAACACCCTGGAAGGGAAAACCATCGGCGTGATCGGGCTGGGGAGAATTGGCAGACAGATTGCGCGGATCGCACAGGCCTTCAGGACTCGGGTTCTCGCTACGGGAAAAACCCTGACGGATGAAAGGGCCCGTGAAGCGGGCGCGGAGCGGGTTTCGCTGACGACCCTGCTCAAGGAGTCCGATATCGTCACCCTCCACGCCCCGTTAAGGCCGGAAACGCGCGGGTTGATCGGGGAAAAAGAATTGGCGCTGATGAAGCCGGGGGCGATTCTGATCAACACATCCAGAGGGCCCATCGTTTCGGAAAAGGCCCTGCTTCAGGCCCTGGAAAAAGGCCGCCTGGGAGGGGCCGGCCTGGACGTGTACGACGAAGAGCCCCTGCCGATGGAGCATCCCTTGCGCCGCTTGAATAACGTGGTGCTGCTCTCTCACAGAGGCTACGCAACGGTGGAGATCCTGCGCGAGCGCTACGAACTGGCCATTGGAAACATCCTGAACTTTCTCGACGGCAAGCCGACCAACCTCATCAACCCCGAGGTTCTGACTTAATTGGAATTGACACCTTTTTTTCTATGGACTAAGTAGGGTGCGGGAGCAGCGGAGCAAAATTCTTTAGGGAGGGCATAATGGCAAGAAAAACTGGCGGAGCTGGAACGAACCATCAAATCATCATCTCGGCGGATTCTCACGTGATGGAGCCGCCCGATCTTTGGAAGAAACAAGTGCCGGAAAAATACCGTGAGCAGGCGCCGCTCTTTCCGCCTCACAAGGTTGGCGAAGGGTTTCAGGCGCATGCCGGTGGCTGGGATCCGAACGAACGCCTTAAAGAGATGGAAGTAGACGGCCTGAGAGCTGAGGTTCTTTACCCCACTCTCGGTCTGGACCTTTTTGGTCTGGACGATGCCGCACTACAGGAGGCTTGCTTCCGGGTCTACAACGACTGGATCATAGAGTATTGCCGGGCGGCGCCTAAGAGGCTTATAGGCATTCCGGCGATTTCTGTTTACAACGTTGACCATGCGGTAAAGGAGCTTGAGCGCTGCTGCAAGGCGGGATTGAAGGGCGCCATCATCTGGCAGGTGCCGCATGCTGACCTGCCTTTCTACTCGAACCATTATAACCGCTTTTGGGCCGCGGCGCAGGATCTCGATGCGGCGGTGAGTCTGCATATCCTCACAGGCCACGGTTACAACAAGCACAAGGAAAGACGGACGGGGGTCGAACACTACCGGGGCAGCGTAAACTTAAAGCTCCTGGACATCGCGAACGCGCTGTTTGAGCTCATGTTCTACGGAGTGCTGGAGCGCTATCCGCGGCTGAAGATCGTAACGGTAGAGAACGAAATCGGCTGGATGCCCTTCATGCTGCAGCAGTGGGACTACTACTACCGCCGCTTCCGCGGGGTCAACCCTCCGCCCATCAACAAAGATCCCAGCGAGTATTTCAAGCAACAGATTTATCTCACCTTCTTCAACGACTCCGTCGGCGGCCGCAACCTGGAGTGGTGGGGCGAGGATAACTGCATGTGGTCGAACGATTTCCCCCATCCGAACTCTACCTGGCCCAACTCGCGTAAAGTTATCGAGCGGGATCTGGGACATCTCCCGAAGGAAAAGCAGACCAAGCTGCTCTACGCCAACGTAGCCAGGCTTTACAACATGGAGAGCCCGGCCTAGGGCCGCGGGGATGGGTCGATGAGATAAGAGCGGCTCCTCTATTCCCGGCTGCTTGGGATCGCGAAGGCAAAAAGAGCAATGGTCACGGCCAGCAGGGTCGCGGCGCTCAGCCCCAAAGACCAGTGCACCCCGATAAAGCCGCCCAGCACCCCGACGGTTAACCCGCTGAAGGCGCGCAGCCCGTTGTTCGACATGCTGAAAAGGCCGATCAGGCGCCCGCGCAAGTGCGACGGCGCCAGGAGCTGCACCAAAGTTTGCGCCATGGAATTAAAGGCAAGGTTAAAGACCCCCGCCAGAAACAACAGAGTGAAGGCGAGAGGATAGTTAGGCGCCGCGGCAAATCCCGCGATAACAAGGCACCAGAGGATGCAGCATACGATCGCCGTTCGCACCCGAGGCTGCAGCAGCCCTCTACCCTCCAGCAAGAGCCCTCCGATCACAGCGCCGGCGGCATTTGCAGCCAGCAGCGCGCTGTAGGCGAAGCCTTCCTTGTCCGCGCCGAGATCATGGGCGTATTCAGGCATTTGCGCCTGGAAGGCGCTACCCACGAAGAGAGCGGAAAAGCCTCCCAGCAACACCATAGATACAATCGCCCGATTGCCGGAAACTTCCCGCAACACATTAAGCGCCTCCTTCACGCCAAAGCCTCTCGCCTTCCCAACGCCCGGCACTTCCTGGCGGTGGCCGGTGTACGGGACCAGCATCAGCCATACGGCTAACGGGAGATAAAGAAGACCATTCACGATAAGGCCGATGGAGGGGCCGAGCAGAAGCATGAGAGCGCCTCCTACCGCAGGTCCTAACAGGATCCCTAATTGGCGCGAGGTCGAGCTGAGCCTGACCGCGCTTTGGAGGTGTTCCACGCCGACGATTTCGTGGATTATGAGCTGGCTCGCCGGTCCCCAAAGAACCCCGGCCAATCCGTGCACAACGAGCAAGACCGCAGCGTGCCAAATCTGAATGGTGTTGGTAAGAAATAGTAATCCCCAGGTCAGCGACACCCCCATGAACATGAGCTGCGAGATCTGGATGATGCGCCGGCAGTCAAACCGGTCTGCCAGCGCGCCAAAGTAAACCGAAAACAATAAAAACGGCGTCCAATGGCTGACAACCGCAAATCCCCCAAGGACCGGTGAGTGAAAAACCTCAAACATTACCCAGTAACTGATGACATGTTCGATGTTGTCCGCCATCATCGCCAGCATCGAGGTGACAAAGTACAACCGGAAGTCGTGATGGCGAAGCGCAGCGAAGGCGACCTGTTCGCGGCCGACAGTTGCCGCGCTATCCACCGATCGGGGCAAAGATCTTTCAGTTTTTTCGTCCGTTACGCTCTCCATACCGAACGAGAAGGTAGCGGATAATCCGGTGGCATGCAAATCGCCGCCAAATGCCGTCGATTCCTTGACAGTGATGCGGAGCTGGGGGTATGGAAAGAATAGAGAAAGAGACTATGCCATATAGCAGAGCTAACGGAATCAAGATCTATTACGAAGTCTCGGGAGAAGGATTTCCCTTTGTGCTCGTTCATGCGAACCCCTTTGACCATAATCTCTGGATGTACCAGATCAGCCATTTCTCAACGCACTTTAAAATCGTCGCCATAGACATCCGCGGCTATGGCCGGTCCGATAAGCCCACCACCCGATTCAGTCTCAAAGATATGGCAGACGATATCCTGGGAGTGTGCCGGGACGAAGGGATACGGGAAGCGATTCTTGGGGGGGTAAGCGTCGGCTCGGGAATCGCCCTGCTGCTCGGCCTGGACCACCCTGAGATGTTTAAGGCACTGATCCTGGTGGGCGGAAACAGCGGCGGAGGGGGCTTCGTTGAGGAGCGAATTCTCGGATACACGAAAATAGGCATCGAGAAATACCATATCCAACATCTGGAGG